>DATDOJ010000149.1:0-2227 GCA_035293345.1 Bacteroidia bacterium | reverse complement strand
GTTTTTGAAAAATCAAATCGCCATCAACACACTGCAGATTGATTTGGGCAGCTACTATAACCAGCCGTTGTATGATGATTTCCGTAAGCATAATCTTTCCGGTATCGGCTTTGGTGCGTGGGCTGGTTGCGGGCTGACTACTGCTTCTGATGCAAGGACAACATTACAACTGGTTTACAATCCGTCTCTTGAAATCATCTCCATCGGACAAAACAAAACGGCTTTGCAGCATTACATCGGCTTGAGGGCATATTATAATTTATGGCGCAGGACAATTATGAAAGAAATACTCTGACCGGTCAGCCGAAGTTTCGAGTGCGAGCCAGAGTGAAAGTTGAGCAAGCGAAATCCCGATATTTATCATCGTGGACAATTTCGCCCTTTTGTATTTTATCTGCCCGAGATTCCCTGTGGTGTCGGGAATCTGCGAATCTGCGGCTGACTTTTTTTATTATCTTTCTGTAACTTCATAATCATCTTCAATATCATCTCCATGCATTCTGGTGTCGAGGCGTTTGGCGGCTTCAACGAGGCGGATAAATTCGGAGCGGTAACCGAATTCGTCTTTGTCTTTTGAAGCGCGGGCAAGATTGAGCACCTGGTTGTAATTTGATTTTCCCTTGTAAGAAGAGTTACGGAGAATCAATCCGAACTCGGCAACAGCGGATGCGAACTTCAGGTTCTCACTCATATCTTCTATTGTTGTGTTGTTCCACTTCACTGATTTCGAAACTAGCTTGCTTGTGCTTCCCTGAGGTTCTTTGTAGCGGACTTTCACAGTCATCATCTCATCCGAAAAATCTGAACGGGATTTTTCTTTTACACCGGTTTGATATTTCAACGCATCAATAGTTGTTCCGGTTGAAGGCGCATCGAACGGAACAATTTCATACAGAGCAGTCACGATGTGACCGGAACCCATTTCACCTGCATCCTTTTTATCGTCATTGAAATCTTCATCAGCAAGAATTCTGTTTTCATAACCGATGAGTTTGTACTCGCGCACTTTTGAAGGATTAAATTCAATCTGAATCTTTACGTCTTTTGCAATCGTCATCAGCGTACCGCCCATTTCATTCACGAAAACTTTTTTCGCCTCATTGATATTATCTATGTAAGCATAGTTGCCGTTTCCTTTGTCAGCGAGCTTTTCCATTTTCGAGTCCTTGTAATTTCCTGTTCCGAAACCAAGCACAGAAAGAAAAATTCCTGTCTGCCTTTTCTCTTCGATGATTCTCACCAGTTCTCCGTCACTTGAAACGCCAACATTGAAATCGCCATCGGTGCAAAGGATGACGCGATTGTTTCCTTCGTTGTTGAAATTTTCCTTCACTACACTGTAGGCGAGTTTGATTCCTGCTCCGCCTGCTGTGCTTCCGCCTGCTTCAAGCGCGTTGATGGCTTTCATTATTCTTTCCTTCGATGCCCCGCTTGTGGAAGGAAGCACAAGACCTGCGCTGCCTGCGTAAACCGTGATGGCGACTTTGTCCTGTTCGCGCAACTGGTCAACGAGAAGTTTCAGCGATTTCTTTACTAGCGGAAGTTTGTTCTCATCCATCATTGAACCGGAAACATCAATGAGGAAAACAAGGTTAGCAGGAGGAAGTTTTTCTGTTGCAATTTTTTTACCCTGCAAAGCAACTGCTGCTAAACGATGATCTTTATTCCAGGGGCAAGGTGATGATTCAGTGTAAACAGCAAACGGTTCTTTGTCATCGGGCTGAGGATAGCGATAGGTGAAATAATTTATCATTTCCTCAACGCGCACCGCATCTGCAGGAGGAAGCGAGCCGCTGTTGATGAATCTTCGTATGTTGGAATATGATGCTGCATCCACATCAATGGAAAATGTCGAAAGGGGATTGTTGCTGACATTCTTGAAATTATTTTCCACGATGTAGTCGTACTGTTCTGTATTGAATTTTTCGACAGCATCTTTCGAATATCCATGATTCTTATAGCGAGCTGCTCCATCTGTTTTAGTTGTTATTCCCAGAGCAGGCATTGTGCTGTCGAACATGATAAGTTCTTCTGCTTTCTTATCGGTGTCCGGTTTCTTATTTACTGGTGTTGAAACGACTTTCACTTTACGCTGTTCAATTCTGTTCACTTCCAAATCGAAATCAGCAACCACTGTTTTTCCTTCAGCCAGCGTTATTGCATTTTTTGTTTCGGTTTTATAACCAATAAATGATGCCAGTATGTTGAATGTTCCTGCAGAGGAAAA
>DATDOJ010000148.1:0-3856 GCA_035293345.1 Bacteroidia bacterium | reverse complement strand
CAGTGCGGGATTGGATTTCGAGCGCAAGATTATTGTGAAGCCCGAAGCGCCCGAACTTCTCGACAAGCAACTGAGCAGCACGAAGTGGGGTGTGAAACCGATAATGCTTTCCGGCAACACGGATTGCTACCAGCCCGCAGAGCGGAAGTACAAGCTCACCCGCAGGATGCTCGAAGTATTATTGAAGCACCGTCATCCCGTTGGCATCATCACCAAGAACGCCCTCATTCTCCGCGACCTCGATGTGCTGCAGGAGTTGGCGAAATACAAATTGGTTCACGTGATGGTGTCCATCACTTCGCTCGATGAGGGACTGCGTATGGTTATGGAGCCGCGCACGGTAACTTATAAGAACCGTCTGCGCGTGATTGAGGAACTCACTAAGGCGGGCATTCCTGCAGGTGTGATGAATGCGCCCATCATTCCCGGATTAAACAGTAGCGACACCCCGTCCGTGATAAAAGCTGCGGCACAACATGGCGCTGTTGATGCGGGCTACACGATTGTGCGGCTCAACGGGGCGGTGCATGATATTTTCCGCGACTGGCTTTTTAAAAACTTCCCCGACCGCGGAGATAAAGTGTGGCATCAAATTATGGAATGCCATGGCGGGCAGGTGAATGACAGCCGCTATGGAGTGCGAATGCGCGGTGAAGGAAAAGTTGCCGAGAGCATCCGCGCCCTTTTCAAGATGGCTGTGAAGAAATATAGGAAGGGCAGAAAATCCTACGAGCTGAACTGCAAGGACTTTATTCCTTTCCCGGGAAGGCAGCAGCTTAGTTTGTTTTAAAAGATAGCCGCAGATTCGCAGATTATTTAAACATGATATTTAATCTGCGAATCTGCGGCTATAAAAAGCTGTGAGTAAATTCTTAACAGCTTTATCCTGACGAGAAAAAATCTCATTCACAGAAATAGTATCTTCGTTAAAAATTTTCTATGAATTTTCTGCGAAGGAACTTCTTCATTGTTTTTTTTCTTACCGCGCTTCAGTCAACAGCGCAGCAATACAACCCACTACTCCCGCCAAACACTTACCGCAATGCGGACAATCCTTACTACTGGAAAAACCGCCCTCCATTTCCCGGCTACTGGCAGCAGGATATTTATTATAATATCAAGGCATCGTTAAATGACAGCGATGACATCATCACCGGCAATCTTGAACTCACCTATTGGAACAACTCTCCCGATACCCTTGCCTATGCATACTTTCATCTCTACCAGAACGCTTTTCTACCATGCTCGTTCTTAGATAGGATCACGAGGGAAAACGGAGTTACTCCCGTTTACAGCAAACACGAATGCGAGGGTCATGGAACAGTTGTGGATTATGTGAAGTCGGATGGCAAGAACCTCGAAACAAAATCAGACAACACCATCCTGAAAGTTTTTCTTGACAAGCTGCTTTTACCGAATGAATCGGTGAAGTTCAGCATCAGCTTTAAAACATATTACGGAAACGGAAGCCAGCGCAGGCGCATGAAGATGTTTGACTCATGGGGAAACAAGCATTACGATGTTGTGCATTGGTATCCGCGCATTTCAGTTTACGACAGTAAATTCGGCTGGACGGCTGACCAGCACCTCGGAAAAGAATTCTATGGCGACTATGGAGCGTATGATGTAGAGTTTACTTTTCCAAACCATTATGTTCTCGATGCTACAGGAAATCTCATCAACAGAAACGAAGTGCTTCCCGATTCATTGCGTCAGAAATTGGACATAAAAAATTTCGCTGACAAGAAATGGAATTCACCGCCCTCTGTAATCATTCCTCGTGACGGCACAACCAAGACCTGGAAGTTTCATGCAGAGAACGTGCACGACTTTGCGCTCACCGCAGACCCGACTTACCGGATCGGAGAAGTTGATTGGAACGGAATAAAATGTGTTGCGCTTGCCCAGGAGCCGCATGCTTCGGGTTGGCAAACTGCACCGGAGTT
Source organism: Bacteroidia bacterium (assembly GCA_035293345.1). Taxonomy (GTDB): domain Bacteria; phylum Bacteroidota; class Bacteroidia; order AKYH767-A; family 2013-40CM-41-45; genus 2013-40CM-41-45. Next base: position 1,910 of record DATDOJ010000148.1, on the reverse strand, counting down.
TATTTCCAAAGTAATTAAAACCTATTCGGATGACTTCGGAATGTATGCCTATCCGAAAATCATCGCAGCCGATGCGCGCGATGGAATGGAATACCCGATGCTTACACTCGATGGCGGCAGCGAGCCCGGGTATCATTATGTGATTGCTCATGAGATTGGTCACAACTGGTTTTTCGGAATGGTGGGAAACAATGAGACCTACCGCGCAGCGCTTGACGAGGGATTCACACAGTTTCTATCTGCATGGTCGCTCACAAAGATTAAAGGCGATGTCTCCACGCGCAACAAACCGAAGCCGGACAGTTACGCAGATAAATTCCGTGTTCCCGTTTCGAACCGCGAGGCAAGTGTTTACTTTCCATACCTCTCAGAAACAATCCGCGACAGGGACGGATTTCTCAATACACATTCTGATTATTTCAACGGTGCTCTTGGACATGAAGGCGGATACCGCATGGTGTATTATAAAACAGCAACCATGCTCTACAACCTTCAATATGTTCTGGGAGATGAATTGTTTCTTGCAGCAATGAAAAATTATTTCAACCAGTGGAAATTCTGCCATCCGTATCTGGAGGACTTCCGGAATTCAATCATTCACTTTACTCACTCTGACCTCAACTGGTTTTTTGACCAGTGGCTGGAGACAGACAAGAAGATTGATTACGGAATTAAGTGCATAAAAAAAATTAGCGGAGATGAATATGAAATAACATTCAACAGAAAAGGGCGGATGCAAATGCCGCTTGACTTCACAGTAATTACAAATGACAACAACAAAATTAATTATCATATTCCCAACCGCGACTTTGTGAAGAAGACAGATGCTGCTGTTCTTCCGAAGTGGTTAGGATGGGATAAACTGAATCCAACCTACACCGCCACAATAAAAATTCCTTCGGGCATAGAAGACATTAAGATTGATGAGAGTAACCGGCTCGCAGACATAAACATGCTGAACAATTCATGGCGTATGCCGTGGCAGTTAAAATTCGATTCAAAAATTTACAATACGCCCGACCCTTATCACTATAACCTTTACGGACGACCTGACCTCTGGTACAATAATTATGACGGATTGAAAACCGGATTGCATCTCAACGGAAATTATTTCAACTACTCTCACATTATTGATTTTTATTTCTGGCTGAACACGGGAGTTCTTCAAAGAAATGTTTCAAAGGAGGCAGACATCAACGGCTACGATGGCGCTTCCTTCTCGCTGAAATATTCCACACCGGCAGAAAAATTTATTCGCAGGTCAATGATTAAGCTCACTGCCAAAAATCTTGACGGGCTTGAATTGTATTCGGGCGGAATGGATTTCAAAAGCAGGAAGGAAAATAATACCGTCTCTGTTTTGTTCACTTCTCTTTACCGGAGAGGAATTAACTCGCTTGAATATTTGCTGTATGAAAATGAATGGCGTTCCTCGCGTTACAATAATTATCTGACTGTTTCCTTAGAGCATAAATATGATTATGCCAATGGAAATGGAGATATTAACCTGTCGCTGCGAACAAGCTCAATCGGAAGTGTCTATGATTATTCTTACCTGACTCTGAATGTGATTAACAAAAATCATTTTGGAAAGTTTGACTTGCACACGCGGGTGTTCGGGCAGTTTGCAACCGGAGAAAATTTTGCTGATGAAAATGCGTTATTCATTGCAGGCACAAATCCCGAAGGATTGATAAATGATAAATTCACACGTTCGCGCGCTTATGTTCCTGTTGACTGGCTTGGCTATGGTGTGAGTACAAATCATTTTCAGCAGGGTGGAGGATTGAATCTCCGCGGCTATTCAGGCTATTTTGTTCCGGAAACAGACAAGAAAGGCGCGATGCGTTTTACTTACAAAGGCACCACGGGATTTTCATTCAGCGCTGAACTTGATTTTGAAAAATTAT
>DATDOJ010000147.1:0-10325 GCA_035293345.1 Bacteroidia bacterium | reverse complement strand
ACTGCGTGTGTGATTGCTGAAACAATTCAGGGCGAAGCAGGAGCAATTCTTCCTGATAAAAATTTTATGTCTGAATTAAGAAAGCGATGCGATGAAACCGGAGCGCTTCTGATACTCGATGAAATACAAGTAGGATGTGGGCGAACCGGAAATATGTTTGCCTTTGAACATTTCCAAATTACTCCCGATATTCTTCTGCTCGGAAAAGCATTCGGTGGCGGAATGCCGCTGGCAGCATTTAATTCTTCAAAAAAAATTATGTCGGTGCTGAGTCACAACCCGATGCTTGGTCACATTACTACTTTTGGCGGGCATCCTGTTTCCTGTGCTGCAAGTTTAGCCATGCTCAATACTATTCTTGAATCGAAATTCGTTGAACAGGTGGGAGAAAAAGAAAATATGTTCAGGAAAAATCTGAATCATCCATTGATAATAAATATAAGAGGCAAAGGATTATTGCTTGCACTTGAATTTGAGAACAGTGACATTTGCAGCCGTATAATTGGCAGGTGCATTGAAAATGGCGTGATAGTTGATAATTTCATGTTCGCTGGGTCATGCATAAGAATAGCTCCTCCATTAAACATCAGCAACCAGGAAATAATTGCATCATGTAAAATTATTAATGACAGTATTGAACAATAAAAAACTAAAACTATGAACGTACTTATCGTAGAAGACGAAAAAAGTTTATCGCACGAGATTGAAATATTCCTTACCCAGGAAGGATACCAGTGCGATGTGGCATTCACAGGAAAGAGCGCCTCGGAAAAAATTTATGTAAACAACTATGACTTCATCCTGCTCGACATCGGCTTGCCGGATATGAACGGATTGGATATTCTGCGCGAAGCGAAAGAAGCCAACTGCGAATCGTCATTCATCATTCTCACCGCACGAAGCGGGGTGGAAGACAAAGTTGCTGGTCTTGACATGGGCGCAGACGATTATCTCGCCAAACCGTTTTCACTTCTCGAATTGCAGGCGCGCATGCAGGCAGTGATGCGCAGGAAACACGGCTTGCAAAAAAATACTTTTATGATTCACGATTTTGAAGTGGACATCCAGAACCGCAGCATCACCTGCAACGGAAAAAATGTTCCGCTCACAAAAAAAGAATTTGATTTGCTCAACTATCTCATCCTGCACAAAAACCGTGTGCTCACACGGATGCAGCTCACCGAGCACATCTGGGGCGATATTCTTGAAGATGATTACGAATCGAATTACATTGACGTGCATGTAAAAAATCTTCGCAAAAAACTTTCAGCACATTCGCCCGTTGACTGGATTGAAACCGTTCGCGGAATCGGTTACCGTGTGACAGCATAAATCATCTTACCATCGCGGCATTGAAACTTCAGCTTAAGCTTGTCTTATATAATGCTTTCTCCAAGGCAATTATTATTCTTGCCATTGGTGCTTTTCTGCCTATCATCATCCGGCAGGTTGTTTACAATCACATTGACAAGCGCCTGATTGCGCGCTCGGATAAAGTTCTTCAAATCATCCGGCTGGGCGGATTGAACGAAATCATGCTCGACCAGGATTGCAGCTACGGCTCCTACAATATTTTTAAAGAAGAGTTTATCAATATCGAACCGCTTCATCAACTGGACAGTGACATCGGAACAATAATGATTGAAGATGACGAAAGACAATTTGAAGATGAAATTCTCAAACACCGCGTTCTGTCTGAAGCATTTTTATTCGACAACCAACTTTACAATCTTGAAATCGGTGAAGGACTAAGCACAGTAGAGCAATTGAATAACACTATCTGGTCGTTCATTATCTGGACGTTCATTGCCGTGGTGGTCGTTTCTGTTTTCATTGATGTGGGGTTCAGCCGGATGCTTATGCGCCCGTTCTACAGAATCATAAATCGCAAACTGCGCGACACGCAGCACCCTACCCAATTTGAAACAACGCCTGTCAAAACAAACACTTATGAATTTTCATATCTCGACCAGAGTATTAATGAAATGATGAATAAGATCAAAGATACTTTCCTGGTTGAAAAGGAGTTCATCAATAACGCCTCCCATGAACTGCTAACACCGATTTCCGTTCTGCAGAACCGTTTCGAAAACATTCTTGCCGAAAAAAATCTTCCCGATGATGTTGCTGATAAAATCGTGGAGTCGCTTAAAACACTTCACCGTCTGAGCAAAACAATTAAAGCACTGCTGCTGATTTCCAAAATTGAAAATTCACAGTTTCTGAAAAACGAAGACACCGATGTTCGCCTGTTAACCCATGAAGTGCTGGCTGAAATAGGCGACCGTGTCGTACATAAAAATATTTACCTTGAAGAAAAATGGGATGACGATTTTGTTTTTCACCATTCGAACAAATCATTGCTGCATACGTTAATACTGAACCTGATCAACAATGCGATAAAGTATAACAAGACGGACGGAAAAATTTTTATTAATGGATTCATGAACCCTGAAAAAAAGTTCGTGCTGAAAATTTCTGATACAGGTGTCGGCATCGAGCAGGAAGATCTGAAAAATATTTTCGGGCGCTTCAAACGTTTTCGTCCTGAAGATGGAGCCAGCTTTGGACTTGGTTTGCCGATTGTACAAACCATCGCATCGTTTCATGGACTGGAAATTTCTGTAGAATCGGAAAAAAATAAAGGAAGCACCTTTTCAGTGGTATTTCCTTCTATACCTTCATAATCATTTTCACTTCACACTAATTTCACCGCATAAAAGTGATTTTTGTACGCAACAATACAACTTCAATGAAGTTTGGTTTCCTCACATTATTTCTTCTGTCTGCTTCAGCTCATTTTGTAATTTCACAAAACGTAAGAGTCATTCATGCATCAGACAGGACAACCGTGAGCAGTCCAGTAATAATTCCCGCTCCGGTTCGGACGGTTAAAACCAGAGACTCGGCTGAAATTGCAAGGAAAGCCGGTACTGTCCGTTCTGCAAATTCCTCAGCGAAAAAAAACACAAGCGTTAAATCCGTACGAGGTGGCTCCTGTAAGAAGCCATGTGTTAAAAAAGTTTGTGCCGACAAAAAGAATCCTTCCCGGACACGAAGAGAAAAGCCCATTGAATCCACAAGAAAATAATTTTCCTCTTTTTCAGGAAATTAGCTTTTTGGACTGTTAATAAGTGGATTCAAAAAATAAATTTTAAAAAATAAATATTGTTTTATATTTGCCCGTTCATAATGGATTTATTTTTACCCGCTTAATAATTGAATTCACGGAAGAAATAAGACCGTTTAAACCCTAATCAATGAGTAAAACGCAATATAAAAAGTTCACCTTCGGAGAGCATCTGACCGATGAACAGATTGCTTTTTTTAACCGGAACGGATTCATCCATTTCCAGGGCTTTGTCACCCGCCAGACCGTGGATGAAATTCTGCGAGCGACTGAAGAGGTTCAGAAGGAATGGATTGCCAACAAGGTGGAGAAAATAAAAGGGGTTCCCATTAAATATGGAGTGGACATTAACGGTGAAACGATTGTTCACCGTTTTCCATTTACCTCTCAGTTCTGCGAGCCGGTGAAACGGTTCGTTCAGGACCCTCACTTTCAGGAGTTGAAGAAACTCCTGCCTGACGGTGCGCGAATTGCTGAAAATGAAAAGGACGGAGTTATCTTCAATCACTATGTGAACACGGAGACCAGCAACTTCCGCCAGATGGGCTGGCACACCGACAGCATGAGGGATGTTTTCTATGGAAAGAAAATTCTGCCCATGCTCAACGTTGGTCTTTATCTTGACGACTCCTCGGAAAACAATGGCGGCTTACGCATCCTGCCGGGTACTCACCGCCAGAATATTATGAGCATGATGTTCCGTAAAGCATACTTTCTCAACAACGGAAGAGATAAAAACGAAATGCTGGTGGATGCCAAAGCAGGCGACCTTGTGATACATGAGGGACGAATCTGGCACCGCGTGGCGATGGCTCCCGTGTTTGGAGAAGCGAGCCGCAGGCGCGTGATGTACACTCCGGTTATTATTGGTTCGTTTCAACCGAAGCATGAACACAGCCGCACTCCGCTTTATCACCATTTCCAGAAACTTGTTAAATAATATTTCTGTTTTCATAATTAAGCCGTCCTGCGAATTTCGGGGCGGCTTTTGTTTTTAATCACTATGGGAAACTTCGCTCTCGTCACAGGCGCTTCTAAGGGAATCGGTAAGGCGATTGCTGTTGAACTGGCAAAACGCGGCTGCGATTTGCTCCTCACTTCGCGAAGCAAAGACCTGCTGGAAGCAATTGCAGATAAGCTAAGAAAGGATTTCAATGTTCAGGTGCACACGTTTGCATCTGACCTGTCTGATGAGTCAGCGCCAAGACGGCTGCTGGAGTTTTGCGTTGCGAATAATTTTCCGGTGAATATTTTGGTGAACAATGCGGGTTACGGGTTGTGGGGAAATTTTTCGGAGCTGACCATGGAACTTCAAGTGAACATGCTGCGGCTGAACAATGAAAACCTCATCCACATCACGCATCTTTTTATTCCGCTGCTGAAAAAAAATAATCCGTCATATATTTTAAATGTGTCAAGCACATCGGCATATCAGCCGGTGCCGACCATGGCTGTGTATGGGGCAAGCAAAATTTTTGTGTTGAATTTTTCGCGCGCGCTTCGATATGAACTTAAACCTGAAAACATTTCGGTGAGCTGCCTTGTTCCGGGAACTACATCAACAGAATTCATGGACCGGGCAGGACAGCAGCCGCTGAAGAAGAGAGCCGAGAAGGTGGCTATGGCTCCTGAGGCAGTGGCTTCAATTGCGGTGAAAGGTATGTTCAACAGGAAAGCGGAAATAATTCCGGGCTTCATCAACTGGATTTCTGCCAAAGTGATTCCCTATCTGCCAAAGAGAATGGTGGAAAATATTGCAGCTTCAGTTTATAAGGTTACTTGAATTTTTCAACTTTTAATTTCATTATTACATGAAATTGACCTGAATTGATTTTTAAACGCAGGTTTTATCACATAAGGAGAGATTTTGTCATCAGCAACTCTGACTGACCTCCTTCGTAAACTTCTTCACTTTAAAATTATGAGTTTACGAATAAAAATCTGGCTTAGCATTTTGGTTCTTGTGCTGTTGTTCACATCGAACAGCGTTGTCATCTATCTTGAAATGGATGACAACAAAAGCAAAAACGAGGAGTTGTCGGAAAAAATTGTTCCCACGGTTAATTTTCTTTATGACCTGCGCAGAAATGTATCGGAACGCACATCGCTGATTTCCGATTGGGTCAACAATCCGGGTAATCAAATTGCCAAAGAGAAACTCATTGACCTTCACTCTGAGAGCAAAAACACTTTTTTGGAAATCGGACGGACTGCGGATAATTACGTTGACCCCTCGTGGCGCGACAGCATCATTAACCTGAGTCATTTGTTTATGAATATGTCATCGAGCGAATACCAGATAATGAGCACTCTTGTACTGCCTGAAGATTATAAAGACCAGAGAAAAAAAAATCACTCCCTTGCGTATCTTGAATTTGAGTTGCTGCCCGTTTCGAATTTACTGAATCACAAAATCAATTCTTACATACGGTACACTGAAGCATGGCGCAATGCTCAGGGTAAAACAATACGGGAATCCTCCGACCTGATTACCGAGTTAACCGTCATGCTTATCCTGGAAGTTCTGATACTGGGTTTTGTCCTTTCGTTTCTTGTGGAAAGGATCCTGATAAAACCAATCATTGAGGTAAAAAATACGCTCGACAAACTCAAGAACGGGATTATTATTAAAAAGCATGTTAAACGTAAGGATGAAATCGGAGCCATTCAGAGCGCGGTGAATGGTTTGGCTGACCGGGTTGACGAGATGAGCGCATTTGCATTGCAAATCGGTCAGCGGAATTTCGACCACACGTTCGAGCCGCTGAGCAACCATGACAAACTCGGTCATGCGCTGCTGAGTATGAGAAGCGATTTGAAAAAAAATATATCACGGCTCGAAGAAACACAACGAATTGCCGGCACGGGTTACCTGGAATACAATCCGGCAACCAACCGGATTACATGTTCGGATATCATCTGGGAAATTCTTGACCTGGAAAAAGAAATTTCGGAACCCACGCTCACCGATTTCCTGAAAGTGTGCTCCAGCGAGGGAACGCTGAACTTCCAGATTCAACTCAGGAATTGTTTGAAGCACAATTCGAAGTTCGAGCTGACGCTCCCTATTAAATCATACAAGAGCAAGGAGAAAATACTTTCGCTTTCGGGCAGGCATATCATAACGGCTGATGACATGGTGGGTAAAATGGTGATTGTGGTGCAGGACATCACCGAGCGGAAACAGGCAGAGAATGAACTGAAGGAGGCACACGACCAGATGGAGGCGTTTTTCAAGAACATAAATGATGTATTCTTTTCTTATGACATAGCATCGAAGAAACTGCTTCAGATTTCTGAAGCGTGCAAAGAAGTTTATGGTTATAGCAAGGAAGATTTTCAAAACAACTTCAAGCTGATTGAGGATGTTGTGGCGGAGGAAGACAAAGTTCATTTCCTCGAAAAGAAAATGGAGCTGCACATCGGCAATCCTGTGATAATTGAATACCGCATCCGGCAGAAAAGCGGAGCAGTAAAGTGGGTGGAAACAAAAATTACTCCTTCGTTTGACAGCATTGGAAAAATTATCCGCCTCGATGGCATTACTTCTGACATTTCGGAGCGGAAGGAAAGCGAAGAGGCGCTGAATAAGACCAACAATGATTTGCGGAAGTCAAATGCGGAACTCGACAAGTTTGTTTACAGCGTGTCGCACGACCTTCGCGCTCCGCTCACGAGCATGCAGGGCATTGTGGAGCTCACCGAAATGCAGACCGCTGAAGAACTCACCGGCAAACACATGAACATGCTGCAGAAGAGCATCCGGAAATTAGACAGCTTTATTTCTGACATCCTGAACTATTCGCGTAATGCGCGGCTCGACATCAGGCGCGAAACGGTTGACTTCAAAGAAATGCTGGCTGATATTTCGCGCGAGCTGCAATACATGGACGGGCACGACTCCGCCCTGGTCATTGACAACACGGTGCATGCCAAAAGCGATTTCTATTCCGACAACAACCGCCTGCGCATCGTATTAAGCAATCTCATTTCAAATTCAATCCGCTATAAGGATTCGGGAAAAGAAAATCCGTTCGTTACTGTCAGCGTGACTGCCAACGAGCGGTTTGCTGAAATCGTAGTGGAAGACAATGGCATCGGCATTAAGAAAGAACACCATGAAAATGTGTTTAACATGTTCTATCGTGTGTCGGAAAAATCTTCCGGCTCAGGATTAGGTTTGTACATTGTGAAAGAGACGATTGAAAAAATGAATGGGGAAATCAGCATTGACTCGGTGCCGGGCGTGGGAACAAAGGTGTATGTGAATATTCCTAATTTATATCTGCAATAAATTTTTAATGCCTGATTTATGACTCATACGTTTAAGAAAATTTTTGTTGTTGATGACAATGACATTGACCGATACATTATAACAAGCATCGTCAGCCGGTTTAATTTTTCGAAAGAGGCGCTGGAATTCAACATGGCGCAGAAAGCGCTCGACTGGCTTGAAGAAAATAAAAGCAATCCTGCCGCGTTGCCTGAAATAATTTTGCTCGACATCAACATGCCGGAGATGAACGGGTTTGAATTCCTGGATGCCTTTGAACATTTTCCTGATGAAGTGAAAAAGCAGAGCAGCGTCATCATACTCACTTCTTCAAACAATCCTGATGATTCGGAGCGCGCGGCAAAGTGCGGGCTCGTTTGCGCTTATATTCACAAACCGCTCAACGAGGAGAAGCTGAAAAAGATTAATGAGCGGGTGAACGGAGCATCGGCAGAAGCGGCATAAGGTTGCCGGTTACTGCTTTACAAATTTTGCTGCCCTCTCTCCTTCTTTGCTTTTCACTTTTACGAAATAGATTCCGGGAGCGAGGGAGGAAACATCCACTGCGTTGGTTTGAGGTTTGAGGTTTGAGGTTTGAGGTTGTCCAAGCACATCATACACCTCCACACTTTCAACTCTGAACTCCGAACTTTCAACTCTTATTTCGTTTGTGGCGGGGTTGGGGGAAAGAAAGAAATTGCTTTCTGCCAAACTCATTTGGTGTATCCCTACATTGTCAGGTCCAAGTTTCACAACCCAGTAATCAAAGTTGCCATGATTACCTGACACATCTCCGTTATTAGATACTGCACTTCCACCAATAGCATATCCGCCATCACTTGTAGCAATAAATGAGTTTGATGCATCGAAAAATGTTCCTCCAAAACATTTTTGCCATTGTAAAATTCCTATACCATTCATCTTTACTACCCAAACATCTGTTAATCCATGGTTACCTGATACATCTCCATTATTGGAATATGCCATACCCGTGACAATGTAAGTGTTGCCTGCATCTTCCATCACAGTGTTACAGAAATCATCTGCTGTTCCACCGAAGGTTTTCTGGAAAAGAATATTTCCCGTGTCATCAAAATTCACTACCCAAAAATCATAGCCACCATTGTTACCGCTTACATCTCCGTCATTGGAAGAAGTATATCCTGCTGCACAATATCCACCTGAAGATGTCTGAATGACCGAGGTTGCGTCATCATGATCTGTGCCCCCGAAACACCTTTGCCATTGAATTGTTCCAGAACTGTCGAGTTTCACAAACCAATAATCTTCTAATCCGTGATTACCGCTGACATCTCCGTTGTCAGCACCGGCTGTTCCTATTGCGGCATAGCCTCCGTCAGAGGTTTGAATTATCTCTTGTCCTTCCTCACCTGCAGTTCCTCCCAAACATTTCTGCCATTGAATTGTTCCGATGCCGCTAAGCTTAACAACCCACATATCAGTGAATCCATGATTTCCATTTACATCTCCGTTGTTTGAGTAAGTCCTTCCAACTAAAACATATCCTCCGTTTACAGATTCAATAATTGAATGTGTCCATTCCCTGTTGGTTCCGCCTAAACATTTTTGCCACTGGAGCGTTCCGTTGTTATCAACTTTTACAATCCAGACATCATCTATGCCATGATTTCCGCTCACATCACCATCATTGGAATCTGAAATTCCCGCGATAACATATCCGCTGTCAGAACTTTGAATTACGGAGTTTGCATAATCATTACCTGTACCACCGTAACATTTCTGCCATTGAATAACTCCGGCATTGTCAATCTTCACAAGCCAATAATCAGCTAATCCATGATTACCACTCGCATCTCCATTATTGGAATTTGTACTTCCTGCTGCAATGTAACCACCATCATAGGTCTGAACAATTGCGGACACATCCTCGCCATCTGTGCCTCCAAAACATTTTTGCCATTGAATAGTCGGTTGTGAAAATCCATTCACCCAAAAAACAACCCCAGCCAAAAGCGTAAATATTTTTTTCATGACGCAGAGTTTTTAATTCATCCCTCAAAGGTCAGCACTTAAAGTGACAAAACAAAATCGCGTGCTCATCGCCTGTGAATATACCACACGGTTTCTCCGTCCTTCTCTTTCTTCTCGAGTTCCACGGAGGTGTGACGTTCGACAATTTTGGCAAGGTCGGGATAGCGCTGGCGGAATTCTTCGGCAAGCTCGCGGCACAGCAGTGTGCATTTTTTGGCGGTGCTATAAAGGACAACCGAATCAGTGGACACGTCTCCGCAGAACATTTGCATAAGGCGGGTTACACAAGCGGTTATTTTCCGCGGGCAGCAGTCCATTTCATCACCGATTCTGCGAATGCTCAACCGGGCAAGCAGCAGGAAAAGCACATAGCGCAGTTCGTAATCGAGTATGCAGGATTTGGTATAGCTCATAACTTTTCGTTTTGGTTTCCGAAAAGTAGAGATGCTCTCCCTCGTTTTTTTGCGCACCTGCGCATCGGGAGCAGTTTTCCGCTCTCTATGTTTGCCGCAGTTGTTTGAAGAATGGAATACGGCAGAACAATAAACCAAAGTCAATAACTAATGTACCTTACTCAACGACAAATGAATATTACCCGCCCGCTGATGAACATTACGCAGCGCATAATGTACATTATCCCACAGACAAATGGACATTACGCAAAGAGTAATGCACATTAGTCAGCCGCAAATGCACATCGGGCAACGGATAATGAACATTACGCAGCGCATAATGTACATTACCCGCAGACAAATGGACATTACGCAACGGATAATATTCATTTCGCGCCAACAAATGTTCAATACTCAATGCTCAATGTTCAATGTTCAACGGTAAATGCTGATTCTCCGGTCAATTTTAAATCCTTAATCCCTAATCCTAAATCCTTAATCACATGCCCCAAACCTC
>DATDOJ010000146.1:0-4542 GCA_035293345.1 Bacteroidia bacterium | reverse complement strand
TTCCGGAGAAATTGTCCTCGAACTCACCGGGAGAAAGCAGAGAGTAATCATACTTTCTCCACTCGCTGCGGATGAGGTCGAGACGCCCGAAGCGGCAGATGACAGGTTCGGAAAAATTTTTCAGGAACATACGCATGAAGCGGATGGATTTGAAATCCTGTATGTCGCCAATAACATCCTGTATGTCTTCCAGCGGCACTTTGAAATGATACCATCTGATGGGCGTTGTTCCTGTCACCGGTGTGCTGACGACATCAGTGATATAATTCTGCCCCACATTCATTGCCGAGGGTTTGAGTTCAATGTGATACTGGAAATAATTTTCCTCCTTGCTCAGTGTGTTGTCGCGGTTGATGTCTTCCGCATCAGGCGTGTTGGTGGCTGTGGTTGAATAGCCCTCTGAGCTGTTCGACTGCGGAGGTGAATTTCCCTCCATGCTGTTGTATTTTTTATATCGGTCCAAAGTGCCGGTTGATGCGTTGTCGTACGGAGTGGAACGGAAATAACTGTAGTCATCTGCCGAAGGGTCTGCCTGCGCATTGATTACTGCTTGCGAACCGGGGGGGAAAGCGTTGTTTACGGGTGTAACATAATTGGTGTCGAAAAAACTTCTTTCATTCGCATCATTAAGTCCATCCAACCCTACGTCCTGATCTAATCTGTCCTGGTCAGTATTGCCGAATGCCTGAACGATGGATTGAAGCACAGGAACACGTCCCCACTTAGTTGTTGTAACAGGAGTTGAAGGATTTGAAGAAGTCGGAAGCCCGTTCTCAAAACTTTTCCTTCCGTCTTTAAGAATATCTTCCGAAATATTTCCGAGGTTGATAAATAAATCGCCACCAGAAGTTGTATTCGCATTGGGGTTATCGCTATTGAACGGATCCATCAGCCAGAACTCAATGAACTCAATGTTGGATGATTCAAAGTCAGTCGGCTCAATTTTGCGCATGAGTCCTGCCCAGCGTGTGGAAGGATTTAACAACTTTCCATCTGAATCTATTCCGGCAGAAATTCCGGGATGTCCGGTCACATCATAATTATAAGGACCTCTCTCAGAAGGATAGTAAGCAAGATTCAGGCAGGTAAGCGTAACCGGCTGTCCTTGCTGGTTCGATTTGTTCGGAAAAATTTCCTTCTCCGGAACTTCACGGACAAAATGATTGAGAATCTGACCTGAAGTTCCCGGGGGCGCATCTTCCGCGCGCTGGAAAATCGGGTCAACATAATACCAGGCAAGCTTGGCGCGGTTGAAACCATAAGGCAGCGAATCAATCAAGGCGCCTTCGGGAAACAAGCCAATGTCTGTCTGTTCCTGCGGAACACTTGCCAGCGTCCACGAACCGGGACTGCGTAAGTCAATCGGTGTCTTGCTTCCTTCAAAGTCGTCAATGTAAGAAGTGCCGCTTGCACCGATGGCGCTCGAGTGCCCTGGAATAAGTTGAGCAAACTCTCCGTTGAACGTGATGCTCGATTCTTCTTTGGTGTTGATGAACGGAATTTTATCAACGAGTTTGGTCAGGAAGCGCGAGCTGGTTCTGTACGTTCCGTCCACGCCCCAGATGGTGTTCGAAATCGGTTCGTCACCGATGGAAATTTTGCGGGTGAGCGGACGCTCGGACAAACGCATAATGGTTCCGCCAACGGCAAAGTCCTTGTTAATGGTGTAGTCGAACCGCGCACCCATCAGCGTTTTGGTCTGAATGCTGAACAGCGCATTGCTTTCGAGCGCTACGTGAATAGGAGTGTTGGAACTCAGGATTCCTTCGTTAATGATTTTCACCCTGCCGAGCGTGTAGTCAACCGTGTAGTCAATATTTTCTTTCAGTGGAACTCCGCCTGCAGTTACAGTAACGGAACCCTCGGGAATGTTCACTGCGTTGAGCGGAATTTCGGAGCCGGAACTTCCTTCGTAGCTTCCCTTAATAAGGAATTTATTTTTCTCCGGCTGCTGCTGCGCTGCGGTTCGTGTGGAATCGTACAGGGCGTAGTAGGCGTATTTATTTGCGAGCAGCGGGTCATTGCAGAATTTACTGCCGATATGAGAACCGAACGGTTCAGTCACCGGAAAAGTAATCCGCCCGTTGTTGCGGTTCACCGTGATGCCGTCAACAAAATCGAATACGCCATCGGGCTGCTGGTCGTTGTTGGTGTTGAGGCGGTCCATGTTGAGAAGCGTCAGCAGGGGAACACCGTTTACGGTGGTGCATCCGTCAGGAATGTAGTTGATGTATGAACCGATTTTGTCGTTGAGGTATAAAATATCAAGTCGGAAATTTTTATTGCTGAGATTGTACGTGCCGATGGCATAAACATTTTTCATCATCAAATCCCAGGTGTAAAGATTCGTGGTGACGTTGGTGCTCTTCAGCATTTTCACAAACAACGCGCTCGGAGCGTTGATGCCGCTGGTGGAAAAATCACCTACATGATAGGTCTTTCCGTTCAGCGTGTATTCAAAAGCAACGGCAAGAACTTCATCGGCATTCAGCGACTGGTTCAGCGAGATGTATCCGAGTCGGCTGTTCAAGGTGTATTCATTCTGGTTCAGCTTGCGTGCGAAATTCAGTGTCGTTACACTGCGCGGGTCGCCAAAGCCAAAAGTGTTTTTTATTTGGTTCAACAAACTAAGCGCACCAGAATTATTTATGTCCCGTAGCGTTGTCAGCGCTCCGCCTTGAAATCCTTCTATGGCTGAATAAAGATTATTCGAACTGTCACTTGGCGGGACTATATTAAATGGAAAAGTATGGAAAAGGTCAATTAATGTATGCCCGGTAGAATCCCAACGATACTCACCTAAATCAGTAAATGCAACAAGGTCACGTGTATTCTCCACAATGCTCGTTCGGTTAGTTACCCAAACTTCAATACGAGTGATGTTCACTCCCGACTGCACAATCGGAAGATTTGAAAGCGCATAGTCATACTGATTGCGGAAATACTGCGCGAGGAAATAGTGTCTGTTCGCTTCATACTGGTCGGCTTTCACTTCGAAATAACTTGTCTGCGCTCCGCCCTGCACATCCACCGACTGCGACTTGCCTTTCTGCTGCGAGAAAATACTCGTCACCATCATCGGTCCGAATTGCAGTTGCGTTTTAATCCCGAACAAACTCTGGCTTCCGGTGATGAGCGACCCTTGCAGCGGCAAACTCACATTTCCGGCTTCAATCTTTTTTATGATTTCATCTTCATAGCCGGTGTATTCGAGTTTCATTTTATTTTCGAAATCGAAAGTGGCTTCGGTGTTGTAGTTGGTGGTGAGTTTCATTTTGTCACCGATGTTGCCGATGACATTCATCTGGATTTTTTCCTTGAAGTCGAACGTGGAAATGGTCCGGTTCTTTTCGGGAAGCGCGGGATTCTGGTTGCTCGAAATATTTAATCCGAATGTTAACTCAGCCGAACCCTGCGGACGAATATCAATAGTGTTTCCTCCGAAGATGCGGTCGAACGCCTGGCTCTTGACATAAATTTTCGGTATCAATCCTTTCTTCTTGTCCGTGCCCGATTCATCCGAGCGGTTGCGCCAGTATTTTTTTGTCGAGTTGCGGAATTCATTTTCCACGAAGTCCTCAAACGTCATGTAGGACGGGTTGCGGTAAAAAAGATTTCCCATCTTTTCGTTGATGAGATAATATTCCATCTCCGGGTCGTATTCAATCGTGCGGTTTATGTTTGACGGGTCGCGCATAAATAAATCGCGGTCGTAATTCCGTATCGAATACGGGTCACCGTACCGGTCGGTAAAAGGGTATCGCAGCGTATCGGAATCAAGACGCAATGAAGGGGGCGACATAAAATCTTCCTGCATTGAATGGTGCGACAGGTTCACCCCGCGCAGCATGGCAGCCCACCCCCAGTTAAACAAAAGCAGGACGAGCGCTATGATTGCAAAATATTTTCCGGCAGTGCGAAGCATCAGATATTAACGGTTTTTCTTTGCTTAATAATTTCTTACTAAGTGATGGAAAGGGACGAAAATAATTATTCTCAATAAGCGGGTTTTAATGATTATTTTATGCTTTATCTTCATACTGTTTTGGCTGCTTCTTTTGAGCACGCGGCAAGTGGCTTTATTTTAATAATTTTATACAATTCTTAAAAAAAACGGGTTTTGAACGTTTTTTAGCATGCTTAATTTTATTTTAAGCAAGCTAAATTTTCCTTTTAGCAAGCTTAATTTTATTTTAAGCAAGTTAAATTTTCCTTTAAGCAAGCTGAATTTTATTTTAAGCAAGTTAAATTTTATTTTAAGCAGTTTCAATTTACTTCGGATTCTCATCTTATATTTTTCAGAGCCAGTTTTATTAATTCTTCCACCCCGATTTCTTTTTCGCGGTTCGATGCCAGAATTGCGTCAATCGCTTTTTCTGATGCCGTCTTTGGAAATCCAAGTGTAGCGAGTGCCGCCAATGCTTCATTGCGGGATGGAATTTTTTCTGTCATCGCCATAGATGGAAAGTCCTCCCTGCCGATTTTCTTTTTCAGTTCAATCACAATTTTCTGAGCTGTCTTTTCGCTCACCCCTTTCAGCGT
>DATDOJ010000145.1:0-12423 GCA_035293345.1 Bacteroidia bacterium | reverse complement strand
AAAAAATTGTTCCGATGGAAACGTTCACGTCAATGTTTGACGAGCCGTCAAGCGGGTCAATGCACACGATGTATTTCGCGTTCCTGGAAACCTTGGTGGTGATGGGAACGAGTTCATCATTTTCTTCACTCGCAATGGCGCACGTTTCGCCACCTGCACCAAGCGCAGCTATGAATTGTTCATTGGCGTACACATCTAACTTTTTCACTTTCTCGCCCTGAACGTTAGTTGTTCCATGCTCTCCGAGAATATCCACCAGTCCTGCTTTGTTCACTTCGCGGTTTACGATTTTTGCCGCAATGCCGATGTCGCGCAACAGGCGTGAGAGCTCGCCTTTGGCATATTGAAAATCTGCCTGGCGTTCGATGATGAATTGTCCGAGGGTGGTGACTTTTTTCATAGGGGATTGCGTGCAAATATCTTAAATAAACGGGAACGCAGATAACAATGGTGATTATGATTGGTTAAAATTTTGCATAAATTAATTCATCCTGAATCATAATCATCAGAATAATCCTGCGTTCCCCTTTTCTAATTTACATTTGTCCCACCATGAAAATCACAATCCGCAAAGGAGAAAAGAAAGATATTCCGCAGGTGCTGGAACTTGTGAAAGAACTTGCAGTGTACGAACGCGCACCAAATGAAGTGATAACAACGGTTGGGCAAATGGAGCGAGACGGCTTCGGAGAAAATTCTTTTTACAGATTTCTTGTGGCTGAGCGGGAAGAAAAAATTATCGGCATGGCACTTTACTACACTGCCTACTCAACATGGAAAGGCAAATACATTTATCTCGATGATTTAATTGTTACAGAAAAGCAAAGACGCAGCGGCACCGGAAAACTTTTGTTTGATGCTTTGTTAAAAGAAGCAAAACGTGAAGGAGCAAATCAGCTTCGCTGGCATGTGCTGGAATGGAATACACCTGCAATTAATTTTTATAAGAAATATAATGCAGGTCTTGACCCGGAGTGGATAATGGGAAAACTTTCTAAAGAGCAGATAAATAGTTTTGAATAGATAAATCGGCAAAGGGCAAAGAGCAAAAGGCAAAAAGCAATGCGCATATTCAAATTCGGTGGCGCGTCTGTGAAAGATGCAGAAGGAGTAAGAAACCTGGCTCAGATACTTTCTTCTTTCAAGGATGAGAAGTTAGTTGTCGTTATTTCCGCGATGGGAAAAACCACCAACTCGCTTGAGAAAGTGGTCAACGCCTATTATGAGCGCGATGAAAAAGTTCATGATTGCCTTGGCGAGGTGAAAACATTTCACAGTAAAATTATTGCTGACCTGAAATTCAAAAAGCCCGAAGAAGTTCTTCAGGAGATTGATGCTGTCTTTGTTGAAATGGAATGGACGCTCGAAGAAGAAACAGCCCGCTCGAAAGGATATTCGTTTGCTTATGACCAAATCGTATCTCAGGGTGAAATGCTTTCCACAAAAATTATTTCACGATGGCTGAACGAAAACAATATTTCAAATTCATGGCTCGATGTGCGGGATTGCATTATCACGGATAACACCTATCGTGATGCGGGAATAAACTGGGCGGAAACAGAAAAATTAACTCTGACAAAAATCCATTTAACACTAAACAACAACAGCGTAATAATTACTCAGGGTTTCATTGGGGCGACTTCAGAGAATTTCACTACTACTCTCGGACGTGAGGGTTCTGATTACACGGCTGCAATTCTCGCTCACGTGCTGAGTGCAAAAGAAGTTGTCGTGTGGAAAGATGTTCCCGGCATTCTCAGCGCTGATCCGAAATATTATGAAGACGCTGTCAAGCTGCAGGAAGTTTCTTATCATGATGCCGTTGAATTGACTTATTATGGCGCGTCTGTTATTCACCCGAAAACGATTAAGCCACTAGAGAATAAAAATATTCCTCTGCGTGTATGCTCGTTCAAGTCGCCACAGGAAAAAGGAACACTCATTGGAAATTTCAAAGAGACAAAACCACAGGTACCGTGTTTCATTTTCAAGACGAACCAGATTCTTATCAGCATATCGGCTGAAGATTTTTCTTTCATTGCTGAAGAAAATCTAAGCGATATTTTTTCTGTTTTCTCACGTCATGCCGCCAAGATTAATCTTATGCAGAACTCAGCCATCAGCTTTTCTGTCTGCATGGATAACGACAGGTTTAAAATTCCCGCACTGCTTAACGACCTGAAGAAAAAATTCAGAGTGCTTTACAATGACGGGCTTCGCCTGGTGACTGTACGTCACTACTATCCGGCAACTATTGAAAAGTTGACTGAAGGAAAAACAATTCTTTTAGAACAGCAGAGCAGACACACTGCACAGTTTGTGATTCAGGATTAAATGAGTTCACACGGGATGTGTTTTCCCAATCAAAAGAGCAAGCTCATCAAATTGTTTCCAGCTTAATGCTTCAGCACGCAAATCGAGATAAGGATAAGTCGCCTGATTGTTTTTTTGAATAAGTGAAGACAACGCATTACTTAACTTTTTTCTCCGCTGGTTGAAAGCTGTTTTCACGACACGAAAAAATATTTTTTCATCGCTCATTAATTTGTTCTGCCTGTTCCGCCTCAAACGGATTACTGCTGACTTGACTTTAGGCGGTGGAGAAAAATCTTCCTCGTTTAAGGTCATAACTATTTCAACATCATAAAACGCCTGGACGAACACACTGAGAATTCCATAGTCACGGTTTCCGGGTGGTGACACAATCCGCTCCGCAACTTCTTTCTGAAACATTCCGATTACTTCTTCAACCTTGTCCTTATTTTCAAGCGCACGAAAAAGAATCTGCGATGAAATGTTGTAAGGGAAATTACCGATGATGGAAAACGGCTTTCCGAAAATGCCCTGCAAATTCATTTCTAAAAAATCTCCCTGAATTATTTCCTGCTTTCTTCGGAGAAATATTTTCAGAAGATGCTGAATGGCTTCATTGTCTATCTCGATAATTTTTACTTCACAATTTTTTTTCTGAAAAAGAAACTGTGTCAGAATTCCTTTGCCCGGACCGATTTCAAGAATGTTTTTAGCGTGAGGTGAGAGAAAAGAAACAATCTGCGCTGCGGTGGCAGCATCTTTTAAAAAGTGCTGCCCAAGAAACTTTTTCGGTCGAACAGACATCAGAATTTATACCGGCTATTCTTTGGATTGAATTCGTTGGCTTCAAACTTAGGATTAAGCATAAAACTGTGGAACTCATATTTTTCATACAATCCCTTTTCGTCATAAATCATCTGAACGATTGGCAGGTAATTATTTTTGTCGAGATATAATACAATCTTTTTCCCATAGGTCACAGGCAGTTTAATCACCTGTCCGGGTTTCACAGCATCATAATTTTTCAATTCCCTATTGACACAGAGCAGCATGAAGTCGCTCACGAATTTACTTTGTGCAATTCGGGTTACGCTTTCACCAGACCTTGCCGCATAATTTTCATAGCTAAAAGAATGATTATCGTAAGTCAGCACCAGGCAATTGCGCGAGTCAAATGTTTCTGTTCCGGCAATTGAAAAATTTCTGTAAAACTCTTCCTTGTATTTACTTATGTAATGTTTGAAAACATTTGCGATGTAATCGAACCCGATTTCCTCAATGGTGTGATGCTGTCCTTTTCGCAGCAGCGGATTACGGGGATTTAACTTAAGATTGAAAAACGGAAACCCGTTGGGATTAATCAGCACGCGATTGTCAATTTCATTCGTGCGCCACATTGCTTCAGCTCCCGGATTCGGATTGATGCAGTACACATAAACCGTTAACGGATTTCGCTGGAGCCGGACAATTATTTCACTCACATGATACGTACCGTCCTTCATCCGTTCGGTGGATTTCAAAACAAAACCTGCCGTCTTCAGGTTGTCGCATGCTGAAAGCATTTTACGTATTACTTCCTGCGTATTTTTATCCTGAGAAAAAACCGGAGATGAAAAAATCAGCAGAACTAAAAAGAAAGAATATTTTCTTGTCATTACAATGTCATTCTATTACTTCAAGCAACGTGCGGAACGCAACAAATTTATCTCCGAACTTTTCAGTGACTTGCTTCCGCAACGCGGGTGAAAATTCATTCCGATATTTTTCAAACATATCCATGTTGTCGCACACATATTGAAATGAATATGTCCTTCCTGAATCTTCATCGCTCAGCACTTTGCACAGGCGATACTCTTTGAACATTCCCGTCTTCATCACATCCGGAATGTGAACCTCTTTCATCCACTTGAGCCATTCATCATGAATGGAGTCATCCACATTCACGGTTACATTATAAATTATCATCGCGAGAAGGAAATCGTTACACGTTATATGTTATACGGCTGCTGCTAATTCACTTTATCTCCGCGAAGCAAGCGATAGCGTTTCCGCGCTTCAACAACAAAGGTGCTGCCGGGATAATTTTTCAGGAGTTCTTCGTAAAGCTGCATGGCGCCTGCATTATCACTCAGAAATTTTTCGTGTACATGTGCGCGTCTGAATTGTGCATCGTCTGAAAGAACTCCGGTCGGAAAACCGGAGACAACTTTTCCATAGAGGGAATCTGCTTCGATGTATCTTCTGAGCGAGAACAGGACTTCGGCTTTCTTGAAGAGTACATCATCATACAACGTGTGTGCCGGAAATTTTTGAAGGAATGTATCAAGAGTCAGCAGCGCCTCCTGTTTCAGGTTTCTGAAATTAAATAAGCCGGCATTGGCGAACATTGTCAACGCATCTGTGGTGGAATCAAAAGCCGTGTTGTCTGAAATCACCAACGAAAGTGACATCGCATCATTGGCAATCAACTGCGTTGTGGATGATTTTAAAATATCCAATTGCGCCCGCGCCCACTGAAATTCTCCCCTGTAAAAATCAAGTTTTGCATTGCGGAACTTTGCTTCCTTGCCAAGTTCATCATATTTGAATGCCTTGTCCACCTGCGAATAAAACAAACCCGATTCCCACAAATCACCGGAGAACAAAAGCGCGTCACCTAATTCTAATTTACACTCCGCCTGGTAATTTGGTTTTATATCAGGCAGTGCAATGGCTTCTTCCAGCAGTTTAATTGCATCATCTGTTTTGTTGAGATAGAAGGTGAGCAAGTGCGCAAGCCCCCGCAACAGAGGAGCAGTCGCACCAGATTTTCCCAACTCTTCAACCGCAATGTGATAATCTTTTTCCAGATTCAACAAGTCAGCATTTTCATACCTGCCGCTTTCAGTAACTTTTTTGCTGCGCGCATTGAGCATTTCCATTCGTGCAGTGATGTAATAGAAATTCCCGTGCCCCTTTTCTATTATGTATTGAAAACATTTTATGCCGGCATCATAATCTTGGTTCGAAACCGCCAACTGTCCGAGGGAAATCAAACGGCTGCCGGATTCTTTCAATCGTTTGTCAACCGCTTTTGCCTGTATGAATGCGGATTCAAAATCTTTTTGCTGAATTAATAACCATATCAGCAAATCGGCAAAGACCGACTCTTCAGGACTTTTCTGAATCCGCCTGAGCACTGCCGTGCGGACTGTTTCGCTGATGTTGTTGTCTGTGTCGAAACCCAAACGGCTCTGCAAAATGTTCTGTACGTTCTGGAGGAAGCCGCCATTTTCTTCCAACGCATTCATGTACTCATCCACCATGTGCGCGTAATCCTGTTTGCGGAAATAAATTTCTGCCAGTTCAAAGTTGAATGCATACATTCCGCTCATCAGCTTGCGTCCTCCAAGATATGTCTGCAGTGCATAATCCGTTTCCTGAATCATCAGAAAAGAATTTGCCGTGTTCACAATCATGCCCTGGTCAGGTGGAAGCATTTTAATGGCGCTCTCGTATTGTTTCTTCGCTCCGTCAAAATCATTTCTCCTGAAGTACACTTGCCCGAGGTCAATCAGCAGTACAGGATTGCCCGGTACTTTTTTGATTTGCTTTTTCACAATCTTCTCTGCCTTGTCCGTTTGTTTCATCTCGAGCAGGCAGCGCAGATAATTATTGTAAAGTCCCGGATGCAGCGGATTCTTATCGTAAAGTTTTTCATAAAGTTCCGATGCCTTGTCGAACTCCCCCTTATAAAAATACTGGTCTGCAAGCTGATGGTCGTTGCTGCGCTGACTGAATACCATCAGCGGCAATGCGACCAGAAAAAGCGAAAATATTTTTTGCAGCTTCATCTTAGAATTAATCCTCCTTAAAATTCATCTGGTTCAAATTCGGATTTTTCTTTTCATTCTCGTGAAGGGTATCCAGCGTGGCGATGAATGAATCTACTCTCTCTTTCATAAAATCATATTGCAATATAAGCAGGTTTGCTTTCGAAGAAGTCATGCTTATGTATGAATTTAATTCAACAACAGCTTTTTCTTCCTCAGGAAAATTTTTAGCGAATTCTTCTTTGCTCATCGCACCACTGGTCAAATCTTGTTTCATGTTATCAAGCTGTTTTCTTGAAAACGCAATTTGCGGGAAAATATTTTTTCTGTCAGTTGGATATTTTTCCAACGCCATATAAACGTGCAAATAATCAGTAAGGAGAATGGTAGTTGACTTATCTAATGAATTGGGAGAAAATTTTTTGAGGAGCTTCACTTTAAAGCCGGTGCTGTCAAGGAGACTCGAAACACGTGTGGTATCAAACGATATGAATTTCATTTCCGCTGAGTCAATGGCTGTCATTAATCTGTCTGCCTGATCTATTTCTTCCTGGGTATTTTTCAAACAGGAAGAAAAAATCAGGAGTGAAAAAATAATTCCGGCCGATGAAATATTTCTGATGGAGTGGTTCATGGAGTTTTTTTTGCGGTTGTCATGAAACTAACTTTAATGTCACATTGAGCGAAGTCGAAATGCGATAGTGGATTAGAAACGCTTCGACTTCGCCAGTGTGACTTTAATCATACTTTTTCGAATACCTCAACATTTGTTAATCAATCATTTCAAATCCACAGTAATCCGCGAGCGCAGCGGGAATCCGGATTCCTTTTTCCGACTGGTTGTTTTCCAGCAACGCAGCAACGATACGCGGGAAAGCAAGCGCGCTTCCGTTGAGCGTGTGTGCAAGCTGCGTTTTGCCGTTGCTATCTTTGTATCTTAGCTTCATGCGGTTTGCCTGGAACGATTCAAAGTTTGAAACGGAACTTACTTCAAGCCACTTCTGCTGCACGGCAGAAAAAACTTCAAAGTCATACGTGAGCGCGGAAGCAAAACTCATATCGCCTCCGCACAGTTTTATGATGCGGAACGGAAGTTCGAGCAAACTGAGTAATCCCGCAACATAGTTTTTCATATCCTCAAGTGTCTCATAAGATTTGTCCGGATGCTGAATCTGAACAATTTCAACTTTATCAAACTGATGAAGTCGGTTCAGTCCGCGGACATCTTTTCCGTAACTACCTGCTTCGCGCCTGAAGCATGGTGTGTACGCTGTCATCTTCACGGGAAAATTTTCTTCTTTTAAAATCACATCGCGGTAAATATTTGTAACAGGAACTTCAGCTGTCGGAATCAAATAAAGATTATCAGCAGTAACGTGATACATCTGTCCCTCTTTATCGGGCAATTGTCCTGTGCCGAAACCGGAATCTTCGCTCACCATGATGGGCGGCTGAATTTCTTTGTAGCCCTCAGCAGTTGCTCTGTCAAGAAAAAAATTAATCATGCCGCGGTGAAGACGCGCGCCTTTGCCTTTGTAAACAGGAAACCCAGCCCCTGTGAGTTTAACGCCAAGGTCGAAATCAATGATGTCGTACTGTGCTGCGAGTTCCCAATGAGGCAGCGCATTTTTCTCCAGCACAGGTATTTCTCCCTGGCTGTGCACCATTTCATTTTGGTCCGGACTTTTTCCAAGGGGAACTTTTTCTGACGGAAGATTGGGAAGACGCACAAGTATTTCCTGAAGCTGCTTTTCTGTTTCATCCAACACTACTTTCAGTTTGCTACTCTCTTCTTTCAGCGCTGTGCTTTTTTCTTTGAGCAAATCCGTTTCTGCTTTCTTCCCGCTTTTGAAAAGCTCTCCGATTTCTTTCGACAACAGGTTGGAATGACTAAGCAGCGTATCCAACTCCGTCTGCGTAGCTCTGCGCTTTTCATCCACAGACAAAATCTGCTGAACAACCTCCTGTGCGTTGAAATTTTTTACGGCAAGACGTTCTATGACTAAATCAGGTTTTTCCCGGATGAGGGTTAATGTAAGCATGGAAAAATTTTGCGCTCGAAAGTAATCCAAATTTTCTCCCTTTGATTGCGTGAAAATCATTTTTTCATTCACTGTGATTGGTATATCTTCGGAAAATAATTCCGACTGATGATTTTCACCGCAATATGGAAGCATAATTTCCGCTACTTCAGGAAACTTTATATCGCAGCAGGGCTGATAATTATCTTGCTCCTGACAGGCACAGCAGGGTACATGAGCATTGAGGGTCATTCATTCCTCGATGCTTTTTTCATGACCGTAAATACGGCTGCCACTGTCGGCTACAAGGAAATTCATGACCTGAGTGACGCAGGAAAAATATTTACCGTGCTATTGATTTTTTTGAGCATCGGTACTTTTGCGTATGCTGTTTCAGTTATTACACGCTACGTCATTGAAGGAGAATTTCAAACTTATTTTAAACATTATAAAGTCAACAAAGAAGTGAGCAAACTGGAAAACCATATTATCGTTTGCGGTTACGGACGTAACGGCAAACAGGCATGTGAGCAACTGCGTTCACAAAACGAGCCATTTGTGGCGGTGGAAATGAATCATGAAATCATTGCTGCCATGCGCGATGAAGGAAATGTTTTGTTCATCGAAGGCGATGCCACAAAAGATGAAACGCTCATGGAAGCGGGAATCACCAAAGCCAAAGCACTCATCAGCGCGCTGCCCGATGATGCTGCCAATGTTTTTGTTGTACTAACTGCACGGGGAATGAATCCGCGAATGAAAATTATCAGTCGCGCTTCGGACGAATCATCCGAGGTGAAACTGAAACGCGCGGGGGCTGACAATGTGATTATGCCTGATAAAATTGGCGGAACTCACATGGCAAGTTTGGTGGTGAAGCCGGATGTGCTGGAGTTTTTGGATTTTATCACAGAGCATGTGAATATCAAACTGGAAGAAATTCCGTTCAGTTCGCTTCCTGAATTTATGCAGTTCCAGAAAATAAGCGACCTGGTGAAAAGGAATGTTACCGGCACAAACCTGATTGGAATTAAAACCGCAACTGGGCAATACATGATTAACCCTTCGCCTGAAATGGTTATGGAGCCGGGTGCAAAACTGTTTGTGCTTGGAACACAGGAACAGGTTACGAAGTTGAGGGAGATACTTAGAAAAGCGTAGCTTAGAGTTTAAAGTTTAGGGTTTAGGGTTAAAAGAGCGAATTCCAGTCCAACTCAAAACCCCAAACTTTTTAACTCCTGACCCTGAAGGGGGACCTCATAATTTGATTTGGTGGAGAAAGAAAGAATACTTATTGCGGATTAACAACTCTTTTGAAAAATGAATTTACTATTAGTGATTCGTAAATTTCCTCTTTGTCGAATCCGTCCTTTGACAGACGAATGGTTTCGTTATTCGAACTACAAGCCCGAAGCCAGCACATCCGCCAGATGCATCACCTGTATATTTTTATTCTGCGCCTTAATATAGCTGTTGAGATGCATGAGACAGGAGATGTCAGTGGACACCATAATGCTTGCTCCTGATTTTGTGGCGTTGGCAACTTTTTGTTCTGCCATGCCGACTGAAATGGCTTCGTACTTCATCGCAAATGTTCCACCGAAGCCGCAGCATGTTTCCGTGTCGTTCATCTCGCGGAATTCAAGTCCTTTTACTTTTCTCAGTAGTGTGCGAGGAGTTTCTTTGATATTGCATTCGCGCAGCGCACTGCAAGAGTCGTGATACGTTGCTATGCCGTGAAGTTCTGCGCCAATGTCTTCTACTTTTAATACGTTGACAAGAAAATCGGAAAACTCAATCATATTTTTCTGCACCTGCTTGTATTCGTTATGCAGCGATGTGTTGTGAAACATTTCAGGATAATAATTGCAAACCATTCCCACGCATGAAGCGGACGGGCACACAATCGGGCGGTCGTTGAGAAAATCCTTGATAAATTTTTCCCCGACTTCTTTCCCTTGCTCACGGAAACCTGCGTTGAATGCGGGCTGTCCGCAGCATGTCTGATCAGGATTATAGTTCACGCTGCATCCTGCTTTTTCCAGCACGCGAATCATACTCCGCGCGGTGCCGGGATAAATCTGGTCTATGAAACAGGGGATGAAGATGTCAACTATCATGATAAAGTTATACGTTATTAGAACTCATCTCAAAAATGACAATTCGACTTAATAATTTTGCTTCTGCAATTTTGATGCTGATAGTTTTCAGAGGGAGAATCATAAAACAGAAATGCTATTATTCTTATAAAAATCATTTTTGAGATGGCTTCTATTTATACGACAGCAATAATTGCCAATTGCCTTTTGTCCTTTGCTTTTTGCTTATTGCCAATTGCTTATTTTTTTTTTCGGCAAACGAAGTAACAAAATCAAACCGATGATGAAAAATAAAATCAGACCGATGATGGAGTTGCGCATGTTGCCTGTGGCTTCGATAACAAAGCCATACATGAATGTGCCTGCTACCGTTCCAACTTTATCGCATACATCAAAGAAGCTGAAGTAGGATGCATGGTCGGTAGTTTCGGGCAGCAGTTTGGAATACGTGGAGCGTGACAGCGACTGAATTCCTCCCATCACCATACCGACAAATGCTGCGATGATGATAAACGTAGTTTGCTCGTTCACCCCGAAGCGCCTGTCATCAAAGTATGCAGCGATGCAGATGAAAATCCATGCAGTGATGGCGATACTCAGCGCGCGCACATTGCCGTATTTTCCTGATAGGTATGAAAACAAATACGCTCCCGCAATAGCAACGAACTGGATAATGAGGATGACAACAATCAATATTTCCGTTGGCAGTTTCAATTCATTCTCTCCGAAAATTGTCGCCACATACATCACGGTTTGTGTTCCCATGTTGTAAAAGAAAAAAGCGAGAAGAAACATTTTCAGGCGTTTAAGTTCACGAAGCTGCTTCCAAACTTTTTGGAGTTCTTGATAACCGTTTAGAAATATTTTTCTTGTAACGGGACGTTTGATTGTGTTTTCGGGAACCATGACAAAGGTAATTTGCGCAAACGCAAACCACCATATTCCCACCAGCAGAAAAGCGAGGCGCGATGCGAAACCGGCATCAACATTATTATACCATTGCGGGAACAAAATCATGGAGAGAGAAAAAATCATGAGCATTGAACTGCCGATGTATCCGAGAGCAAACCCGCGCGCGCTCACTCTGTCCTGGTCTTTCGGTTCGGCAATTTCGGGGAGGAAAGCATTATAGAAAACGATACTTCCCGAATAACCGATGGCAGCAAGCATGAAACCAAAAATGCCAATGGCGATGGTATCTGTCGAGTCAAAGAAAAACATTGTAGAACAAGCCACTGAGCCAAGGGTGCAGAAAAAATACATGAACGCTTTTTTGCGTCCGCTGTAATCGGCAAGAGATGAAAGGAGCGGGGAGAGAGCTGCGATGATTAAGAACGAAGCGGACAAAGCATACGTGAGCAGCGATGCGCTGTTAAAACTCCTACCGAGAAACTGAACGACCTCTGAGCCGTTTGCCGTGACTACTTTATGAAAATAAATCGGAAAAATTGCGGAGGTGATGACAAGTGAGTAAGACGAATTCGCCCAGTCATACATTGCCCAGGCGTTGATGATTTTTTTGCTCGACTTTTGCACCTGCGAAAAGTAGATAAAAATTAAATGCCTCACCCTGCCCTCTCTAAAGGAGAGGGGTTACTTTTAATAATCGATGAAAGCGAAGCACTTCCCTTTGGGAAGGTTTGTGACGGGTATTAAAGCATTTTATAAACTCCCATCTCCTGAATCTTTTTATAAAAGGCGGGTGTCTTTACAGGAAAGCGATAGCCGATTTGAAAAGCACCTGAAATAAACTTGCTTTGGATTTTCATTGTCCCGCCTTCAAAGTTCGTGATGTCATTGAGTGAACTGAGGAAAAAGAAAAATTTATCCCCGTTGTATCCGAAAGAGCTTCGCACATCGCCTGAGCCGCTGAAATAAGTTCTGTCTTCTTCGTCTCTATTGAAGTGATGATATTTCCTGAACTGCAATTCTCCGCCAATACCAATCGTGAGGTTGGCAAAAATCTTTTTGAAGACAATGAGGTTCCATGAAAATCCTCCGCCACCGGAAACGCCAATCACACGCAGACGGTTGAGGTCGGCAAAATCACCATAATAATTTCTGACGGCAGCGGGAAACAATGACGAGTCCGCACCAAAGCGGTTGAAATATAAATTACCGAGCAGCATCCAGCTTGCCGCTGACTTTGTCTGGCGGTAGTTGCTGCCGTAAGCTGAC
>DATDOJ010000144.1:0-3176 GCA_035293345.1 Bacteroidia bacterium | reverse complement strand
CAACAAAAGTTTTTTTCGCAGAAAAATTCTCAGCGTTCACCACAACAGAATAAATTCCGTTTTGTAGAGTGCTGACATTAATAACAATTCCGCTGCTGCCTGCCGGAACGGTTTGGGTAAGACATATTTTACCTTCGATATCATACATATGTGCAAATGATGTAGATTGAGAACGCGTGATTCCAAGAACAAATATTTTTTCTGAAGCAGGATTCGGATAAATATGAATTTGTTCAACCGGGTTTCCAACCGCAACTACTGACAATGGTGAAGTGCAATTTGAATCAACGTTGGTATTTGGAGCACCGGGCGTGATGCATTGCACATGAAAATCAAAAGCATTGGAATCATTATCCGAGCCATCGGGATACCTTCCCATGCTTGTATAACTAAGGGTGCTGTCGCTTTGCGCGGAGGGAACTCCCGTTCCTTCAATGTAAGGTGTGATGCAGTCACCTTCATAACTCACGACATCAATAATGGTGGAAGTTGAGGTGTCTAAAATGGCAATCGCATCCGGTGCTCCGTTTTGAATTATGTTCGATGTTGCTGTAAGAACCATATCGCAATTTGGAATAACTCCGGAATTGCCACATAGCACAAAGAATGAATTGCCGTTAAGCGTTGTTGCAGGCAGAAGAATTTCATTATAAATTGCACTTGATGCACCGTTGAAGAGAACGACTTTGTACGTACTGATGTCAACAGGCAATGAACCTGAGTTGTATAACTCGATAAACTCGGATGTATCCGTACCTGGCTGGTCGTAATCAACTTCATTAATTTTGACTCCGGTAATCCCCGAAGGAACCTGTGCAGAAGAATTTCCGGCAATTAACAGGGCGAACAGGATAGTGAACAGTGTAATTTTATTTTTCATAGTGCAATTATTTTACAAGACAAATGTAATTTAATCAGGTAATTAACAGTGCGGACTCAATTTCAAATTCAAAGGGGTAATCGTGTTAACTAACGAAAGGTCATAGGGCACTTTCACCCGCAGATAATTTTCGCTGTATCCGTTCATCACTCCGTTGTCGTTTTCTGCTTCCCACAAAACGCTGACGGTTCTCCCTTCATTCTCCTTGGAAAAACGATTCAGTTTTTTTTCTGAGAGTATGCGAAGCATGCGGTTGCGCTTTCTTCTTTCCTGCACGGGAACAATTCCGTCAAGCAATATCGCATCAGTGTCAGGTCTTTCGGAGTAAGTGAAAACATGCAGGTAGGAAATGTCGAGAGAGTTGATGAACTGATACGTTTCAAGAAAATCATCTTGCGTTTCTCCAGGGAAACCCACAATCACATCGCAGCCGATACAGGCGTGGGACATCAGAGATTTTATTTTTTCTATTCGGGAAACATAAAGTTCTTTACGATAACGTCTGCGCATCAAGCCAAGAATTTTGTCGGAGCCGGATTGCAGGGGAATATGAAAATGCGGAACAAATTTTTCTGATTGAGCCACGAAATAAATTATTTCGTCCGTCAGCAAATTGGGTTCAATGGAAGAAATGCGGAAGCGAACATCAGCGTGAATATTTTCAAGCTCCTGAATTAAATCTAAAAAAGTTTCCTGCTGTTGGGGATTAGCTTTTCGCCAATTGTCTTTTGCCAATTGCCAATTTTTATTTCCGAAATCTCCCGTGTTAACTCCCGTCAGAACAATTTCTTTAATTCCTTTTTCTGCAAGTGTATTGGCTTGGGCAACAACTTCGGCAATGAAAGCGCTTCGGCTTTTTCCTCTTGCCATCGGGATTGTGCAATACGTGCAGGTGTAATCGCAGCCGTCCTGAACTTTGAGGAAAGCACGCGTTCTGTCGCCATGAGAATATGAACTGTTGAAAGTGCTGAGTTCGTTGACTTCGCAGGAATGAATTTCTGCCTTTTCCTTTTTTTCCTGCTGAAGATATTTTGAAATGTTGAATTTTTCTTCTGCTCCAAGAACAACATCAACACCTTCGATGGAAGTAATTTCTTCAGGACGAAGTTGTGCATAGCAACCGGTTACGGCTATGAAAGCATCGGGTGAACGGTGCAACGCCCTTCGGATAATCTGCCTGCATTCTTTGTCTGCATTCTCTGTAACCGAACAAGTATTGATGACATACACATCAGCTATGTCATCAAAAGAAACTTTTTCATAACCCTCACTTTTCAACTGTCGCGCGATGGTTGATGTCTCCGCAAAATTCAGTTTGCAGCCGAGCGTGTGAAAAGCAACTTTCCGACTCCTGTTTTTGATTTCAGCCGTTTCCAAGATTCAACAACAAATTATGCTTTAACCAGATTTGCCTTATTGTGGTCGGCAAGAAACTTTGCAAGTCCTTTATCGGTGAGGTCGTGTTTGAGTAAATCGAGAATCACATTATAGGGACAAGTGGCAACATCAGCTCCCGCTTCGGCACAGCGTGTGATGTGCAGCGTGTGCCGGATGGAAGCGGCAAGCACCTGTGTTTTGAAATTATAATTGCGATAGATTTTTACAATCTGTTCAATCAGCTTAACTCCGTCTTCGTTGATGTCATCGAGCCGCCCGATGAAAGGAGAAACATAAGCAGCGCCTGCTTTCGCAGCAAGAATTGCCTGACCTGCGGAAAACACCAGCGTACAGTTGGTGCGGATTCCTTTTCCTGAAAAATATTTTATCGCTTTCACTCCTTCTTTAATCATCGGCACTTTCACCACAATCTGTTTATGGAGTTTTGCCAGCGCTTCGCCTTCGCGAACCATGCCGTCAAAGTCGGTGGCGATAACTTCAGCGCTCACATCGCCTGTCACAATGTTGCAGATGTCAACATAGTGTTTCAGAATATTTTCCTGTCCGCGGATTCCTTCTTTCGCCATCAGCGAAGGGTTAGTGGTTACTCCATCAAGCACTCCGAGGTCTTGCGCTTCTTTGATTTGGGCGAGGTTGGCGGTGTCTATGAAGAATTTCATTTGTTTTTTTTAGGTCGGACAAAAATATAAAATTGAAAACAAGAAGAGGATTTATTATTTCTCTTGGTCAAGAGCGTAAGATTGTAAATTGTAAATCGCAATCCCGATGCATCGCATAGGCGTCAACCTAAGAACGCGAGTTATGACACATTTTGTTGTTGAAAACACGTTGGCAACAAGTGATTGATAAAAGTAAACAGGTGCGTATTAGATGAAATTAAACTTCAACATCTAATGGC
>DATDOJ010000143.1:0-23931 GCA_035293345.1 Bacteroidia bacterium | reverse complement strand
GTGAAATCTGTGGCTGATATTTTTATTTCTCTGTGCACCTCTGTGAAATTCTCCGTGCCCTCTGTGTTAAATTTTTTTTGTTGATAATGAAAAGCAGAAATGAAAAAAGAAATGTCTCTGAATAATGACCCAAAATTATATCTTTCTCAAGGAGACCTCCAAATTAATTCGTCTTTATTTACTAACACTTTTCAAATCCTGTTAATAACTCCTCGTCTCCATACCTTCATTCATTGATTCTATTCTAAAAACACGTTTTTCTTTTAACTCGGCAGTCATTTCCGTTCTCTCTCCGCTCATTTCCATCATCTCGGCACTCATAACCGTAGAATTCCTCCCCGAAACCGTCATCTCGGAGGTCATAACCGAAGAATTTCTTTTTGAAACCGTCATCTCGGAGGTCATTACCGTAGAATTCCTTTTTGAAACCATCATCTCGGTAGCTATAACCGAAGAATTTCTTTTCAAAACCATCCTCTCGTCACCAATAACCGGCATCTCGTTTTCAATTTCCGGTATCTCGTTCTCCATTACCGGACTATCATTTCCCGTTTCCATCATGTCATTATTCATTACCGGAAACCCGTTACCTTTTTCCGACAGTTCATTATTCATAACTGTCATCTCGTTATGAATTTTTTACAACTCTGCCTTAACTGCCTTAAACTTATTCTTCAAAAACTTTCCCGTCAACGATTTTTCCGATTGAATCAAATCCTCCGGCTTCCCCTCAAACACCAGATGCCCGCCTTCCTCACCGCCCTCCGGTCCCAAATCAATCACCCAGTCAGCATACTTAATCACTTCCGGGTTATGCTCGATGATGATTAAAGAATTGTCATGCTCCAGCAACGCATCGAAAGCAAAAAGCAGTTTGCGGATGTCATGGAAGTGCAGTCCCGTGGTGGGCTCATCGAAAATAAAAAGCGTGTGATGCGCCTCACTGTCCTTGCGCAGGAACGAAGCAAGCTTTACGCGCTGCGCCTCGCCACCGCTGAGCGTGCTGCTGCTTTGCCCGAGCTTGATGTAACCCAATCCCACATCAGCAAGCGGCTGCAGCTTGGAAACAATTTTCTTTTCATTGCCCATGGAAAGAATGGGCTTCTTAAAAAATTCTATCGCTTCATCCACTGTCATGTCGAGCACATCGGCAATGCTCTTTCCTTTGTAATGCACATCAAGAATCTCCTGCTTGAAACGTTTTCCGTTGCATGTTTCGCACGTGAGGTGAATGTCAGCCATGAACTGCATTTCAATCGTTACCTCGCCTTCGCCTTCGCAAACCTCGCAGCGTCCTCCATCTACATTGAAAGAGAAGTGTGAGGGCTTAAACTTTCTTGACTTCGACATAGCCAGCTCGGAAAAAGTCCCGCGTATTTCATCGTATGCCTTCACAAACGTAACCGGGTTCGAGCGCGATGACCTGCCGATTGGGTTCTGGTCAACGAACTCAACAGCTGTTACCTGGTTGTAGTCACCGGAGATTTTATCATACGAACCGCTCTCATCACTGTATCCTCCCGTGATTTTCTTGATGGCGGGGTAAAAAACTTTTTTCACCAGCGATGACTTCCCTGAGCCGCTCACACCGGAAACAACTGTCATCACGCCAAGAGGAAACTTCACGGAAATATTTTTCAGGTTATTCTCCCGCGCACCTTCAATCTTCACATACTTGTTCCACCTCCGCCTGCGCAGCGGAACGGAAATCTCTTCTTTGCCTGATAAATATTTTGCCGTGAGAGAATCATTACCGTTCAGTTCAGAAACTTTTCCCTGGAATAAAATCTCTCCTCCGTGAACTCCGGCCATCGGTCCCATGTCAATCAGCACATCTGCCTGTCTTATTATTTCTTCGTCATGCTCGACAACTATAACGGTGTTTCCTAAATCGCGGAGAGTTTTTAAAACAGTAATCAATCTTCCCGTGTCTCGCGGATGCAATCCGATGCTCGGTTCATCCAGAATATAAAGCGAACCGACTAACGAACTTCCGAGTGATGTTGCAAGATTAATCCGTTGCGATTCTCCTCCCGATAATGTATTTGATAAACGATTCAGCGTCAGATAACCCAACCCGACATCATTCAGAAATGTCAGACGGCTCGTTAGCTCTGTCAGAATTCTTTTTGAGATGACACTTTCATGCTGGCTGAGTTTTATGTTCTTAAAAAACTTCAGACAGTCACTCACCGGCAGCAGCACAATTTCATTGATGGATTTTCCTCCGACCTTAACATACGTTGCGTCTTTCCTCAAACGAGTTCCGTTACAATCGGGGCAAATTGTTTTCCCACGATAGCGCGACAGCATCACCCGATACTGAATCTTGTAGCCCTGCTCTTCAACATATTTAAAAAAACTGTTCAGCCCTTGAAAATATCCGTTACCTGTCCAGAGAAGCTTTTTTTCTTCCGTTGTCAAATCATAAATCGGGCGATGAATGGGAAAATCAAATTTGTACGCGGTCTTGATGAGCGCTTCATTCCACTCTTTCATTTTCTCTCCGTGCCAGCAAACAATGGCTCCGTCATAAACTGACAAACTTTTATCGGGCACAACTAAATTTTCATCAATGCCGATGACACTTCCGAAGCCCTCGCATTTTTTACATGCGCCATAAGGATTATTAAAACTGAATAAGTGAACGGAGGGAACTTCAAATGTCATTCCGTCCAGTTCAAAACGATTGGAGAAAGATGAAACTGAAATTCGCCCAGGCGAATCCGTCCGCTGGCGGACGGAAGTTGAAACATCATCAGCCATGAGAGCAACATTGCAATCTCCATTACTCTCACTGAAAGCTGTCTGAACAGAATCAGCAGCGCGGGATTTAAAATCATCTTCCGCTGAAACACTGATGCGGTCAATGACGAGTTCAATCTTTAGTGAATGAATAGTTTCATTTTTGCCCACTGCCTTTTGCGAACTGCCAACTTCTTTTTTCCCTTTGCCTTTTGCCGGTTTCTTTTCTGACGAATTATCTTTCTTAAAATCTTCCAGCATCAGAATTTTCTCATCCACATAATAACGCGAGTATCCTTTCTGAATCAGCCAGCGGATATTTTCTTCCGCAGGTCGTGTTGGATTTAAAGTAACGGGAGAAAGAATAAGGAAGCGTGTTCCGTTTTTTTGTGTGCAAATAAAATCAACCACATCTTCCACGCTGTGACTTTTCACCGGGTTGCCGGAGACGGGAGAAAAAGTTTTTCCTGTCCGCGCGAAAAGTAATTTCAGGTAATCATAAATCTCTGTGGAAGTTCCGACTGTTGAGCGCGGGTTCCTCGTATTCACTTTCTGCTCAATGGCAACCGCTGGCGAAATGCCGTGGATGTAATCTACATCCGGTTTATTCATCCTGCCTGTGAACTGCCTCACGTATGCGCTCAGCGACTCCACATATCTCCGCTGCCCTTCAGCATAAAGTGTGTCAAAAGCAAGCGATGACTTCCCCGAACCTGACACACCCGTGATGACCACCAGCTTTCTGCGAGGTATAACAACATCAATGTTTTTGAGGTTATGAACTCGCGCGCCCTTGATGAATATGGCATCACGCGCTTTAATTTCGTCTTTCGGAGATAACATAAGGAGTAAGAAAAAGAGCAAAAATAATCTTTTGACCTCTTGCATACGTACAATACTCCTATTATATTTGCACTATCATTTTTCAATCAATCACTAACTAAAAATTTACAGGAGGAAAAACCATAAGATAAACATCTACTTCTTTTAAGTAATTATTTCACAGTACTAAAAGTAGATGCTATGGTCAACCTTCGTAAGGTGAGCGACAAAAAGCTCATCGCCATCTTCCTCAAAGGAGATAATTCAGGAATCACCGAACTGCTTCGAAGACACAAGCAGCACATTTACACTTCCATTTATTTTCTTGTGCGCGACAAGGAAAAGGCGGACGACCTTTTCCATGACACCTTCATCCTCATCGTAGATGCGCTGCGCGAAGGCAAATACATTGACCAGGGATATTTCCGCGCCTGGGCTGTGCGCATTGCAAAGAATCTTTTCATTGACGAGATAAGGAAAAACCGCAGAAGGAAATTCGTGCGCGATACCGATGAGTATAGCTGCTTTGATTTTATACCTGCAGACCAGGAATCAAAAGACAAGGAAATAGTTCGAAGCGAGGAAGAGAAAGTTATCCGGGAACTTATCGAAAAGGTTCCGTTGAAGTTCCGCCAAGTGCTCATCATGCGGCACTATGGTGAAATGTCATTTAAAGAAATTGCAAATGCGCTCAACATAACCACCAACACTGCTCTCGGAAGAATGCACTATGCGCTGAAATTTATCCGAAAGATTATGAAGAAGGAAAATATTGTGCTGCGATGAAACAAAACCGCCTCACCCCAACCCCTCTCCAAAGGAGAGGGGCTTCGATTAGAATCTGGAGCATCTTTTTTTTGAATTACTTTTAGCCAAAATATCAAACACACTTTTCGTTTGAACTATCACTGGCTCATAGCTCAGCGCATTTTAAAAAGAGGCGGCACGGAAAAATCCTCCACTCGCCCCATCATCCGCATTGCTCTCACCGGAATTGCCATCGGCATGGCGGTGATGATTGTTGCTTTGGCAGTAGTCACGGGTTTTCAGAGGGAGATTCGCGAGAAAGTCATCGGTTTCGGCTCGCATATTCAGATTACGAGCTTCGATATGAATAATTCTTTCGAGTCATCGCCCATAAATAAAAACCAGCCCTTCTATCCTTCGCTTGATACGCTGGAAAATGTTAGGCACATCCAGGTTTTTGCTACCAAGGCAGGCATCATCAAGACCGGAACAGATATTCAGGGTGTGATGTTGAAAGGAATCGGCAGCGACTATGACTGGAGTTACTTCCGCAATAAAATTATTTCAGGAAAAATTATTTCGCTGAATGATTCGGCAAAGTCGGATGAGGTTCTGATTTCCCAAAAAGTTTCCATGCGGCTGAAACTCGGTGTTGGAGATAAGTTAATCATGCATTTCATACAGCAGCCGCCTCGTTACAGACGCTTTATCGTGAGCGGTATTTATGAAACCGGTCTCGAAGAATTCGATAACCTGTTTGTGCTCTGCGACATCGGTCACATCATCAAGCTGAACGACTGGAATGCAAACGAAGTGGGCGGCTTTGAAGTATTAGTGAATGATTTTTCGCAGCTCGATGAAACCGGCAGGCGCGTTTATGGCGCCATCGGGCAGGAACTCAACGCGCGCACCATCAAAGAAATTTATCCGCAGTTGTTCGACTGGCTCGGCTTGCAGGATGTGAATGCCGCCATCATCATTGTGCTTATGATTATTGTGGCGGGCATCAATATGATTTCCGCCCTGCTCATCATCATGCTCGAACGCACGAACATGATTGGCATGTTGAAAGCGATGGGTTCGTCAAACGGTGACCTGCGCAGGATTTTTCTTTCCGTTTCATCCATCCTCGTTGTGCGCGGCATGTTCTGGGGAAACATCATCGGCATTGCTTTATGCTTAACACAAAAATATTTTCAACTCATATCGCTTAACGAAGAATCGTACTACATTAAATATGTGCCCATACATTTTGATTTCTTCAACCTGTTGCTTCTCGATGCGGGGACATTCGTTTCGTGCACGCTGTTCATGCTTTTGCCAACGCTCATCATCGCTGGCATCAGCCCGGTGAAGGCAATTCGGTTCAGATAATCAATAAAATGTTGTAATATACTGTCAAGCAACTATAAAATACTGTCAAACAGCTTAGGAATACTGTCAAATAACTTTGAAATACTGTCAAACAGCTCTGAAATACTGTCAAATAACTTTGAAATACTGTCAAGCAACTATGAAATACTGTCAAATAACTTTAAAATACTGTCAAACAGCTAAGAAATACTGTCAAACATTATAATTTCTTCCGTTTAAAACTAAATTCTCTTCGTTTTAATAGAGATTCTCTTCGTTTTAAACTAAATTCTCTTCGTTTTAAATCTAAAACTACTCGTTTTAGAACTCATTCTACCCATTTTAAACATGAAAACACCCGTTTTAAACCTGAAAACACATGTAATTAGCCATAAAATGGGAGTAATTAGCTATAAAATGGGAGTAATTAGTTTTAAAATGGGAGTAATTAATTTTAAAATGGGATAAATTAGTCCAAAAACGATGCTTAAACCAAAATTTTGAACCCTTTCTGAAAAGTAAAGGAGGAGCTGTTAAGTATTGGCAAACACAATATCATCAGCCCCGATGGTATTGTTTTCGCAAAGGAGCGCGGCACGCTCGATGAGCGCCTTGAGTTCGCGCACATTGCCGGGCCAACTGTAGGAAAGCAGCACATTCATCGCCTCTTTGGAGAGTGAAATGGAAGGCATGCTGTTCTCCTTGCAGAAAGTGTTGAGAAAATTCTTGGAAAGAATCAGGATGTCTTCCCCGCGCTCGCGAAGGGGAGGGAGGTGGATGAGAAACCCCTGCAGGCGGTAGAAAAGGTCTTCGCGGAAACGCCCTTCCCTGACTTCCACCGAAAGATTTTTGTGCGTGGCGGCAATCACGCGCACATCGAGCTTAATGGCTTTGTTGCTTCCGATGCGGGTGACTTCTTTTTCCTGTAATACTCTTAAAATTTTTGTCTGAAGAAATAAATCCATCTCACCGATTTCATCGAGAAAGATGGTGCCATCGTTTGCCTCCTCAAATTTACCGATGCGTCTTTCGCGTGCATCGGTGAAGGCGCCTTTTTCGTGCCCGAAGAGTTCGCTTTCAATCAGGTCAGCCGGAATGGCGCCCATGTTCACGGTGACAAACGGCTTGCGCCCGCGCGGAGAACCGTAGTGAATGGCGCGCGCCACGAGTTCTTTCCCGCTTCCGCTTTCGCCCGTAATCAAAACCATGATGTTGTTGGTCTCTACCTTCTGAATCAGCTTCAGCGTCTTGAGAATTGCCGGGCTGTTGCCGACTAT
The DNA here is from genome assembly GCA_035293345.1 of Bacteroidia bacterium. GTDB lineage: Bacteria > Bacteroidota > Bacteroidia > AKYH767-A > 2013-40CM-41-45 > 2013-40CM-41-45. Next base: position 16,987 of record DATDOJ010000143.1, on the reverse strand, counting down.
GTTTGAATATTTATTTCTGTCTATGATTTGTTCCTGCAAATGTTCAACCTGCTTCCTGAGGCGCAGTGTGTCAAAAATTTTGCGGACCGAATGTTCGAGGTTCGTCACCGCGTTATCATCTTTCATGATGTAATCCACCGCGCCTTTCTTATACACTTCCAGCACCACTTCCACTTTTTCCTGCCCCGAAACAATGATGCAGTTGATGGCATTGTTGTAATTCAAAATCTTCTCCATCATTTCCATGCCGTTCATTCCCGGCAGGTAATAGTCAATGGAAACAACATCGGGATTAAGGTGGAGATTCTTCAGGCAATCCTCCGGCTCGCTGAACAAATGCACTTCGGCATCGGGAATCCGCTCGAGCGATTTCTTCATGAGCTTGCCCTGGAACTCATCGTCTTCAACAACAAATACCTTGTATGTTGATGCGGCAGTGGTTGTCTGCTGGTTCATGGGTTGTCCGTTGGTACCGTTCCGCGATTCGAAAAGATTGGCGATGGTTTGTTTGAGCATAGATTATTTTGTAACGTGAAATTCTTTTTCGATGAGTGACTGAGCGATGCGGAAATTATTTTCGATGGTGGTAAGCCATTCTTCTGCCTGCGTTTTGTCGGGAGCGGTCTTGTAGAGTTTTTCGATTTTGGCAGCGAGAGCCGAAGTGGTTGTCATGCCCATGTATGAGAATGACGGTTTCATGCGGTGCGCGGTTTGCCAGACAAGTTCAATATTTCCGTCAGCCAGTGCGAGTCGGATAGTTGCAATGGCATCGGGAGTTCGTTTAAAAAATATTGCAATCATGTCGCGGATAAAATCCGGTTCACCTTCGGCAACCCGTTTCAGGTATTGCATGTCAATGATGCTCGTGGTATCTTCCATGTTGAACTCAGTTTTTCTTTCCGTGTTGGTGTTTACAGAAAATGAAATCTTTTTGTTACTGCTATTTTCCATTATTTTGAATAACAATTCATCAGCATTGTAAGGTTTGCGCATGTAATCCGTCAGTACCACGTCTTTAATCGTGAAAACGAGTGTAAGATTTTCAGTGGTTTCGTCAGGCGGTGAAACAAGAATTCCAATCTCGTCCTCTGAGGAAACAGTTTCAGGAATAAAAACAAGATGGTTCAGCAGCGTTACCGTTCCCTCGGTTGTAAGCATATTTTTCGGAATATAATCAGCCGCACCGTGTTTCATCAGTTCAACTGCAATGCGCTCGTCTCCCTGCGAAGTGATAATGACCACCGGAGTGGTAATTCCGGTTTCGCGTATTTTTTTTAAGAGTTGCAGTCCGTTTGCACCGGGTAAATTATAATCGAGAAAAATGCAGTCGAACTTTTTTTCTTTAACCGCTCTCAGTGCCGATTCGCTGTCTTCGGAAAAAGAAATCTTCGAACAAATGTTTGTCCCCGTCAGCGCCTTCCCGATGATGAGGCGGTCGAGTTCATCATCTTCAATAACAAGAACACGGATATTATCTGCTGCCACTGATATAAAAATAAAGTGCGGAAAAGTAGCAGAAAAAATCTACTGGTCGAAGAAATAATCAATCAGCAGGTGGAACCCTTTTGTGTCTAAGGGTGAATGGTCTTTCAGGTAATCATCAATGGCAGCGGTCATTTCTGCGGGTGAAATAAAACCGTTGCGGTCGGCATCAACAAAACGGAAGCCCTCAGGGATGCGTGCGCTGTTGTCGAACCCAGCACTTCTTGTTACAACCAACTGGGTTGTGTCAGAAGAATTTTCGGTCTGCCCGTTGAATGATTCTCCGCGGGATGCATCTTTTGATTTCAGCATTTCAATCTGGCGCTGGAGCAGTTCGTTGAGTGAATCGCGCGCGTATATTTCTTCAATGTATTTGTCAGTCAGTGTTATTCCGTCTTCGTTTACCATGGCACCGCTGGAGGAGTTGGGTTCCTTGTCGCGGTAATCAGGAATACCGTCACGGTCGGTGTCGAGCGGGCAGCCGCGGTCATTCACCTTCATTGCTGCAATGGTTCCGGGGCATTCATCGAGCAAATCATTCACCCCGTCTTTATCGGTGTCCTGCATTTCCAAATCCGATGTGCCCGTCCAGGAAAGTTTTTCTCCTGCTGTTCTTGATTTCACCTGTGAATTTTTCTTTGCCGATAAATCGAAATGAAGCGAAGCGGAAGTGAAAATAAATTTATCGTTGCCGCTGTCGCCCTGCCGTTCACCAACTCCGTTTTCATCAATGCCGTCAATCAAGTCGGAGTTGGTGAGATGATACATGGCGGATACACGAAGGTGAAACCGGTCGGACAACCTGAACTTCAACCCTGCACCGATAGGAAATGAAAGCGCTGACGAAGGATAAGAACTGCGGTTGTCAATGTTGGCGCTGCGCAAATCGGTTTCGTAAACGTAATCGCGGGTAAGTTTCACCGCATCAGAGGCAGCATTTGGCGATGACTGATCCATGCTGCGAATGGTTCCGTCATTCCAGAAATAATATTTGTTTCCGTTCGCATCGAGCAAATCGGACTTGGCGGTATATGAAACAACCTCGATACCCAAACTGATGTAGGGGATTAATATTTTCTCACTATTGCTTGAAAAATTATACCGGAGATTTAATCCTTCTGTCGTGACAGCGGAAAGGAAATTCAGGTTCCTTCCGGGCGAAGAAATATTTCCGTAAAGTTTTCCGCTCAGGATGAAGAGAGAAAAATCTATCCGCGAGCGCGACTTTTTCTGAACTTCGAAATAAATTCCGTTGCGGAAATGAAGTGGCTCGGCTAAATTAAATGTTCCTACATCGCCTGAAAAAAACAACGTGCCGTCACCGATACCGATGGTCGGCAGATTATTTCCTTTTGAAAGAGAATCGTTGCCTCCGGCAAAAGAGGACAAAGTCAGCATCAGAAAAAAAATCAGGACGGAGAGGAATCTTGAACGCTTCATTATTGACGAAAGATTTGGTTTTCCCTTTACGTTTCTTCCCGCAAAATGTTTTAAATGAAATGCTGTGAATTAATTAAAAATCAGAAGGTCGGACAACACACTTGCCGTTATTGCCGGTATTTTTATTTCTAATTCTTTTTCAGGATTGAAATAGCATCAGGAACAGGAATCCGCACGCCATCATAATAAGCGACAATAAAAGCGCCTTCAACATTCGTGATGATTCCCTTGCGCAGGGAGCGCGCTGTCTTGTATGTTGCGCAATTTCCAACGGTGTACTTCTTTAATCCTTGATGCACTTCTTTGTAAACTTTTTCATCAATGCTGAACGCTTTCTGAAAATGTCCGTCCTTGCGGAATCGTTTTTCATTCATCGCTGCAATCTGAACACGAAAAACAATTCCCGCAGCGGGCACAGTTGCGGGAGGAGGCGTTGGCTGAGGTGCAGGTGTTTTATTCACCGAAACATTTTCAGCAGCTTTTGTTCCTGCATCAGAAACATCTGCCGGTTTTTTTTCTTCTGTCTTTTGTTCAGGAACAACAACGGTTTGCTGAGCCACTACGTTTTCACTTTCCGGTTTGCTTTCGGTGGGCGGAGGTGTTTCTGGTATTGTTTCTTCTTTTGGGGGTGCGCCTATGTCAGGCGTTGTTTCAACCATCACAGGAGCCGCTTCGCCTTTGGGCGGTTCAAGTTTCCGCTCGGGTTCTTGAGCAACCGGTTCTTCCACCGGTGCGTTTGCATCTATTCTGATTTCTTTCGGAAGCAGAGAATATGATTTTGTTCTTCCGTTTTCCACGTAAGAAAAAGTTCCCGATATTGTTTTCGCTGTGATCAGCGAGGACTCTGTCACCACGCTGTAGCGGATAATAACAGTTTCATCCTGCGGCAAACTCACCCAGATAAATTTTACATATTGATTTTCGAAAATGAAATCTGCGCCCCCGGTTTCAATTGCACTTGCTGTCATTCCGGTTGGAAGATATTGCTGGAAGCGTCCCAATCCGCTGATGTTTCCTTTGGTGATTTCTATTTTAACTGAAAACGAGCTGCCCGGTCTCACGGCTTCCGGCATTCGCATCACCGCTTTCACTTTTTGTTCCGGTCCCGCTGTTACGCTGGTCTGGGCGAAGGAATGAATTGAAGGCAGGAAAAAAAATAAGGAACAGAAACAGAATATTTTTTTCATCACTAAGGGTTTCAGAAATTGGTAGTGGCAATAGTAGTAAAACATAATTCAGATTATTTCCTGACCGCGAATAAATATTCACCAACCATTATTAACTATTAACGGACGGCTGCGATTCATTAAGCAATAATTTTGTTTTGCTTTGGAATATTGGTTTACCTTTACCTGTCATTTTAAATTTCATTGCCATGAAAAAGAAAATCATAATTACAATTGCATCTCTTTTTCTTTTGCTTACACAGGCATCTGCTCAGATGACCGTTACATTGTCTGTTTCGCCTAATGATACAATTTGTCAATATCAAACTGTAACATTTACTGCAGTTGTATCGGGTTGCGCACCGCCATTCACTGCTCAATGGGATATAAACGGAATCCCTGTATTAGTAGGTCCTTTAATATTTACTTATTCTAACGCATCTGCAACCGGTGATTGCATTTCATGTACAGTTTCATCAGGTTCTGCAACCTGCATCCCGAATCCTGCAACCTCAAATACAATTTGTCTTTACGTAATTCCTAATCAGCCGCCAAGCGTTACAATTGTTTCAATAGCAACTAATCCTGTTTGCGTTGGTTCGTTGGTTGTATTTACAGCTATACCGGTTGATGCAGGGGGCAGTTGCGCAACCTATACATGGTATGTTAATGGTGTACCTGACCTTTCAAGCACTGCATCTGTATTTAATTATATTCCTCTGACGGCAGGATTACAGTCAATTTATTGCGAAGTTCATTCCTGTGATACATGCGACTTTCAACCTCCTGTCAATAATCCTACTGCTGTTTCCAATTCAATTTTAGTAAATGTTGTTGTATGCACAGGTGTCAATGAAATCCAAAATAATTCTTCTATAAAAATCTATCCCAATCCAACCGATGGAGAAATTAATTTGTATTGGGAAAATCCTTCGGGAGTTAAATGTGAAATTTTTATTTCGGATTACGTTGGAAAAATTATTTCGGAATACCGGACGGCTCAAAACTCTCTGAGCATTGAAGATGCTGCGCTGAAAAGCGGAGTTTATTTTGTCACCATCAAGACAGGTGAAAAGTTATTCCGGTCGCCTGTTATGGTTTATTGAAAAGTTTTTCAACTCACCTCCTGCTTCACCTCGCTCAGGAATTTCCTTTCTCTCAGAATGTAACCGTTGCCTTTCACCATCACATGCACGATGAGGTTTTCGATGGAGATGGGCGAGCCCTCCTGCAGGTCGGCAATGTTGGAGTGACGGATATCGTGTCCGTCAAGAATCAAAACAAGTCCGGAGCCGATGGCTTCGAGATGGTTTCCGTTGGTGATGAGAACTCCGGTGTCTTCTCCCAAACCGATTCCGGTGCATGACGGATTGCAAGCCACCGCCTGTGCCAGCCGCCCGAAACGTCCGCGCTTGTCGAAGTGCGAATCGAGAATCACTTCTTTGATGAACGAAAGCCCGGTGGTGGTTTTCACTTCGCCTTTGAAAAGCGCACCGCTGCTGCTGCCGATGTAAATCATGGTGGCAGACATTGCCATGGCGCCCGCGCTGGTACCGGCAATCACGAACTCTTCGTTCATGTAACGCTGCTGCAGTATGGAAATAAAATTTGTTCCTCCGAATATGGAACTTAAACGCAACTGGTTTCCCCCGGTGAAAAGAATTCCGTCACACTTTTTGATTCGCTCAAGATATTTTTCGTTTGAAGTGTCATCGCGGTGACCGATGTGGAGGATGCCGATGTTTTTCGCTCCCAGCTTTGCAAACGCCTCCTGGTAATTGTGTCCCACTTCCACCGGGATACTCGATGCTGTGGTGATGATTTCGATGCGCGCTTCTTTGCCGCCTGTTTCGTGCAGGATGCGGCTCAGGATTTGAAGCTCGAAAAAGTTGAGGTTGTTTTTATGTTCAAACGCTTGTTCGGGTTCGGTGCCTTTGTCTTCGTTGCCGCCAATGGCAATGAGCTTTCCTTTGGGTGTGTGCATGGCGCAAAAGTAATGCTGACGCTTGTCGTAACCGGATTTGCGATGCAAGTTTTCAACATCGAAAAAAAATTTCGGTAAGTTTGTCGGGAATATTTAATTGTTATGGATAAGTTTATTCCGATACAGATGAAACAGTTTTTATTTATTCTTCTTCTCAGTCCTTTACTCGCAATTGGACAAACCATAAAGAAATTTGAATTTGTTTATTCCATTACATCCATGCCGGGAACAGTGCCGAATACATATTACAGTTCTGAAAATTTATTTATCAGAAACATGGTGGTTGACCCGCCACAAAAAATAAAAATCAAACTGACTAAAAAAGAGCGGCAGCAGATTGAAAATAAGATTAACGAAATAAATTTTTTCAGCTATCCTGAAGTTTACAAGTTTGAGCGCGTGGATACGCCCGCGTTCGCCTCAGTCCCATCCGTCTGTTCTAAATACAGTGTGACTGTATTTGTGAAAGAATGGCCGAAGCAAGTAAGCTGGAACGATTGTCATGGTGGAGGAAAGTCAAAGAACAATCAATATGAAAACCTGCAGGAACTGTCCGCGCTGATTTGGAACATAATTGTCGGCAAGAAAAATTTTAAGAAAGCCAAAGAGCCGAGGGCTATGTATTTATAGTGCCAACTATTTGTAAAAATACCCACTCAAATAATCAAAAAAAACGCAGTTCAGGTTTAGGTTAAAGGTAAACCATCTTACATTTAAACAGAATCGTCTTACATTTTAATAGAAAAAGGTTACAGTTTAACAGAATGAGGTTACATATAAACAGAACAAGGTTACAATTAAACATAATGTTCCTACAGTTAAACAGAATAATCTTACAACTTAACAGAACAAGGTTACATCTTAATAGTATAAGGTTACATTTAAATAGTAACAGGTTACATTTTAATAGTAGTAAAACATAATTTTCGTTTATATTTGCACAAAAAAGCTATGTACAAGAAAATAACATCAGAAGAATTCGACCAGCTCAGAATAAAGGGCTGGGGACGGAGCGACCCGTCTTACAATGCCATTATTGGTCTGCACATTGGCGAAGGAGTAGTGATACCCAAAGCCGGCTGGCGCAGCAACAAATCACCTTCAACCAAATGCCGCAGGATAGAAAAAAAATGGGCGAGCATGAATGTGAAATACAAATGCGTGGCGCTTGCCGATGACAGCGGCTGGGCGGTGAAAAGAATATCGTAATTTTATCGTCACGCTTTTGCGATGACCACAATAGAATTACGAAAGGACTTTGAAAAGAAATTTGAAGCACTTGCCATTAATGGTACAGTGCACATTTGCGCATTCCCCTATGAAAAAACCAAGGAGGATTTAGAAAGTGGAGTTGGAAAAATGTCGACAAAAGAGGATGAAGAAATAGAACCTGCAACTCATTATCTTTTTGCCTGGCGGCCATTCATTGTTGATTTCCGGAAGCTGCCCGAAACATATTGCGGATTTGAAGTGCAGTATGTGATTAGTTCAGAAACATTTCCCGAAGAATTCCGTGCAGACTGGGACGACCTGGTTCCGTATGAAGTGTGCTGGAGCGAAGAGCACGTTCTCGCCTATGTGCGCGAGCATGCGCTCGAAATCTGCGAGAAGCTGAATGACTTCGCGCTCACCGAAAAATTTATGTGCGACATGATTACCGATGGCGATTTCGAACGCCACAAAAAATATGTTGCCGAAGAAAGAGCGAAGAGATTGAGCGGGGCTTATGATGATATGGATGATTTTGACTTCGATGATTTCGATGATGAGGGTCTCGAACCACCACCGCGTTGAAAAAAATTGCTGTCGGTGAGGAAATTTTCGGGAGATTTGTTTTCCAATAAAACCAAACCGGGACACTCAAAAAAATATTAACTGTGAAAAGTTTCTTTGAAAATTCTTTACTCACCGCAGGGTTTGTTTTTGTGTTTTGGTGTATGATTACCGGGGGAGTGCAAGTGAAAGCTTCATGGAATGGAAAGGAGATTTTTTCAGTTCAGGTTTTCGGGATAAGTGATACAGAAAAGAAAGAGTTAAAAGTTTTACAGGAGAGGAATACGGAGCTTCATATTTCAAGTGAGGAATGTTGGGTAATTTTCAGAACGTATGCGGATACCTCCGATTTAAGAAGAACGATTGAGGATAATTATCCCAAGTATCCTATAGATTCTGTTTTCAAATTTAATTTCACAGTTAAAGCAGTTAATTATTCGGTTAAGTGTGACCCCTATCTATGTGGTTACTTTTAAAAATAAAATCTAAGGATATACCATAATTCTATCGTTAGTCAAAATTTCAAACGCGAGCAAAAGCGAAAGCCAACATCACCTGTCAATCCTGCAACAGAAATAAATTTAATCAACCTATGAAAAAAATAATCACCGCAACATTCATCAGTGTTTTGCTGTTCACGGCTGCACACGCACAAACGCTTAACAAAAAAGAAGCGCAGCAACTGCTGGAAAAAGCATGGCGCTGTATGGTTACATCGGACAGCGGAGCGTTCATGAATTTATGGCAAACGGATAACACGGCAGCAGCGAAACAAAAAATCAAGGAGGAATTCAATTTCCTGAGAGAATTTCTCGACACTGCTTTAACACGGAATCTGACCATAGATAATGTCGAAGTCGAAAAACATAATTTAAAAAACACCGACACCCAATACTGGATTAAAGCGTGGTTCAAATACGATGAGCATTACTTTAAAGGATTCGGATTGTATGTGGCATATAAAAATAACCAATGGATTGTGCGTGGCAGTCCAAGCACTTCGGCAAGAAGAAAAAATTAATTTCCCGATGATGAAGATGATTTGGATTTCGATGATTTCGATGATGATGACAAGGAGTGAAAGTTTTTTTTGATGGGGAGGAAATTTTTGGGAGATTTGTTATTGAAAATAATTATTAACAGCTATCCTTATTGCGATATTGTGAACTTTAACGACAGAGTATAAATTTATCGTATGACTTATGGACAGCGAGAATATTGAAATGGTATATTCCTGGAAATACACAGATGCGTGGCCATATAATTGGATGGTTAATGATTTGTGGCGAGGAGTTCAAGCTGAGCAAAATTATTTAGTGGCCCTTGGTCTCTTTACTTATTCAGAAGTTCTGGGAAGAATGATATTAAGAACCGTTGGTATTAGTGGTGACGGTCCAAAAGCTTTCAGAAAATTCACAGAAGAATATGTAGGTTATAAATTTGCTGATGATAGGGAATGGAAGAATGTTTTTGATATATATAGGAACGGGCTCGCCCACGAATTTTTTATTAAAAGTATGGGAGGCAAAGTTTATAACGAAGACGGCACAGCTCCTTGTGGTATTACCATCTCAGGAACATTCTTTGAGCTAAGGATTCATTCTTACTTTATCCATTTTACAAAAGGATTGGAAAAAGCTATTGATGAGAAAGTACTTGAATTGAGACCAAGCCCCCGTTAGGCGATTTTTTGCGGGAGAGCAATAGCGAAAGCCAACTTCGCCTGCTCAATAAAAGCGGAAAATAAAAAGCGAAGGATAAAAATTCTTCACAGCAAGTAATAAAAAGTTTGATAAATTTGTTGAGTATATTTAATTAATAATCTTTAAAAAAAATATCATGACAGAATTCAACGAACGCATAGAAGGCGAAATAAAAACTCACGAAAAAGAAATGCTCAGAAAAGCAGTCATCAGTAAATATGGCGGCAAAGATTTGATTGACCGGATACAGTATGTGATGTCAACGTATAAGCAAGACAGTTGGTCAGCGGATGAAATGTTTGCCAAACTTACCGAGCTTGGATTGAGTGGAAAAGATAGCGTGACGGACGTAAAAAATGCTTTCAATAACCCTGCTTATACTTTTCCTTCAAAAGTGAATCCCTGACAGGCAGCAGCCCCGCTCCGCAGTATTTGTAACCAGCGGAAAATAAAAAGCGAAGGACAAAAATACTTGGCAATAGAGGATGATGATTTTGATGTTGATGAGGGTTGAAAGGTTTTTTTGATGGGGAGGAAATTTTCGGGAGATTTGCTGAAGAAAATAAATATGGGCATCAAAACGTTTTATTGAATTGCTACATGAAACCTAAAGGAAATATTTTAGAAAAGGTCAAATATTCATTTCCATATTTCTATGTTATTACGATATGTTTAATTTACCTTGTCTTTGAATTTCCCCATCGGTACCCGGATAATATGCTGTCTGTAATTTTTGTAACATCAATTATCATGATTTTTATTACGCAATTCTTTTTTCAATTTAAATATGTAAATCAGGTTTTAGGTGTAATAATATTATTCTGTAGCATAATGGTTGCGTTGGCAGTATACTCTGATGTAGTAAACATGACAACAACCTGGACATGGACAATCAAAAGAGTACTGATAGTGAGTTTTGTTGTTACTAATTTCTATGCTGCATTTAGATTGTTAATTAATAGGGAACAAACAAAACTTCCGTGGCAGCAACAGAAGCAAGAATCAGCTTGGAAAACTATCAGAAAATTTCTTCTTTCTTTTGCAAAGGTTGACCCCAAATTATAATTGAATCCTGATTCTCCTACTCCGCAGGAATCCTGCGTAAAATAAAAAGCGAAGGATAAAAATCCTTCTCAGCAGAGTTCTCCGACCGACAGTGCAACTATCAAACTTCATCACGGACAGGGAGAAAACCTTTTTCACCTAACGACTTCATTACACTTCTCAATAAGTAGCTATTATCAAAACGCAAGACATATTTTCTTGTCCCTTCCTTTTCAGGAGCAAGCATTTTTTTATCAATCAGTTTTCTAATTTGCCTTGACACTTCTGCATCTGCTTTGCCAACAAAAAATTCTTTGACATCGGCAGCTTGAATTACTTGCATATCAACGGCTTTTTTCAAAATTTTTCCTTCAGCATCTGTAATATATTTCCGTTCCAATGAATGGCTGATTGTAGGAATAAGAATTTCTTTTCTCAAAAAATTATAATTCAAAAGTTTATCAATTTTTTCTATTTCCTCTTTCAGACCTTTTAAAACATATTCTATCCAAGTAATTATTCCTTCATCCGTTCCTTTATCGGCTTCGGACAAATTTGTGTAATAATCATTTCGGTTGCTACAAAACACAGCGGTAGGATTTATAATTCTACCTACATTAACATTGAATCCCGTTTTGACAAGCATTGCATAAGTAAACAGACGAACAATTCTTCCGTTACCGTTTCCATAGGGGTGAATCCAAACAAATCTGTGATGAGCAATTGCAGCTTTTAGTAAATCATATTTCGGACTGTCTTCCCTATTGACAAAATCAAGCAACTCCGTCATATAATCTTCTATCCTCAACCATTCAGGTGGCTTGTGTGACGACTTATTAATTTTCAAATTTGTTTTTCTGTATTCCCCCGGAGTTCCATCACCTTCTCCATTTGGTGGTGGCAACAACCCATCAACAATCATTTTGTGCATCTCACTTAAAAATGCTCTGTTGATTGGATAATCTTTCACATTTTCTTCAATGAAAGCCATCGCTTTTTCAATGTTCTGAATTTCTTTTATGCTTGGCGGAACATTTTTAGTTTCAGCAAGTTTTGATTCAATGTATTCTGCAACGGTTGTATTGTTACCTTCAATTCTTGCTGACCCAATACTTTCAAGCGTATGAAAGATATGCTTCAATTGAAAAAAAACTTTTGGATGTGTTGAACCGCCAAGAGGTTTCTTTCGGAGGTAGTCCAACTCTATAATTAAATCGGTGAGTGCAGAACCGAAAGACGGTTCTATTAATTTTAAATCGTAATGTAAAAATGTGGCTTCTGACATTTGAATTTGCTGCTTACTTGATTTTACATCTTTGAAATCAAGAATTAACGACTTGATTAGTATTTACCCTATTTATCAACACTTTGCAAACATACAATAAATTCAGACAATTAACAAGTAGCGTTACAACATTTGTATAACACTTGCAACACACTTGCGTTATACTTGTATTACCCGCTCCGCTGAATTTGCAATCCGACTACAGAAATAAATTTAATTTAATCTTCCCATGAAAAAAATAATCGCTGCAACATTCATCAGTGTTTTGCTGATGACGGCTGCACAAGCGCAAACGCTTGGTAAAAAAGAAGCGCAGCAACTGCTGGAAAAAGCATGGCGCTGTATGGTTACATCGGACAGCGGAGCATTCATGAATTTATGGCAAACGGATAACACGGCATCAGCGAAACAAAAAATTACAGAGGAGTTAAATTTCCTGAGAGAATTTCTCGACACGGCTTTAGCACGAAATCTGACCATAGATAATGTCGAAGTCGAAAAACATAATTTAAAAAACACCGACACCGAATACTGGATTAAAGCGTGGTTCCGGTATGATGAACATTACTATAAAGGATTCGGATTGTACGTGGCATATAAAAATAACCAATGGATTGTGCGTGGCAGTCCGAGCACTTCGGCAAGAAGAAAAAATTAATTTCGCGATGATGATGAGAAGGGGTGAAAGGTTTTTTTGATGGTGAGGAAATTTTCGGGAGATTTGCTGAAGAAAATAAATATGGGCATCAAAACGTTTTATTGAATTGCAACATGAAACCTAAAGGAAATATTTTAGAAAAAGTCAAATATTCATTTCCATATTTCTTTGTCATTGCGACATGTTTGATTTACCTTGTTCTAGCATTTCCAAATCGGTATCCGGATAATTTGCAGTCATTAATTTTTGTAGCAGCAATTGTTCTAATCTTTCTTGTTCAGTTTTATTTTCAGTTTAAATATGTAAACCAGATTTTGGGTGTGATTATTTTATTCTGCAGTTTATGGATTTCGTTGGCATTATATTCAGATATAGTCAACACGACAACATGGAAATGGACGCTCGAAAGATTAGTGATAGCTGGTTTTGTTATTACTAATTTCTATGGCGGACTTAGCTTGCTAAGAAAAAGGGAACAAGTAAAACTTCAGCGGCAGCATCGGAAGAAGGAATTAGCTTGGAAAACTATCAGAAAATTTCTTCTTTCTTTTGCAAAGGTTGACCCCAAATTATAATTGAATCCTGATTCTCCTACTCCGCAGGAATCCTGCGTAAAATAAAAAGCGAAGGATAAAAATCCTTCGCAGCAGAGTTCTCCTCAACATGCTGCTTTCAGTCGAACGATTCCTCCATCTTGAAATCCGTAAGTGTTTGATAAAACGTAGAGTTACTCAATCTGTCATAAATCACTTTCAAAAAACCATTCTTTTTTAAATCCTCTAAAATTTCATGCACCAATTCAAAATCCATATTCAATAAATGTTTAGCAATATATACGTCTCTGTCGGCATATCTGCGAATATGTTTCATCACGTCTTCAGCCATAAATTTTCTTTTCCCGAAACGGTGCTGAAAAATTTCATTGATTAAAAACAAGGCAGCCCAATACTTCGTTTCCTTCGGAGCGAACTCAATGACCGTCTCGCGGAACACGATTCTTAATACATCATGGTAGATGGCAAATATCGAATTCACATACGCGCTTTTAAAAAGCACTCTCACGCGCGGATTGCTTTGTCCCACTTTGCGGAAATGTTCAAAAATAACTTCAGGCGATTCGACAAATGATTTTTCAATGGCACTGCGCACATGCCAGTAACTCATCACTTTCAACGCCCGCTGATATTTTATTTCCTGGTTCATTCGGATTCTTCAAAAGTAAAAAAAATCTTAATGGCAATTATTAAGGCGAAGAAAAAATCCCGGATGGGTGAAGTTTTGCACGCGGGTAACAGCGAGAAACAACTTCGCCTGTTCAATGATAGCGTAAAACAAAAAGCGAAGGATAAAATTCCTTCGCAGCAGTGATTTTAATTCACATACTCATTTCTTATCCGGCTTTTCTTCGGGCAGGAGTTTGAAATAAGTTACTCTGAAACGGTTGCTGATTACCTCGCCCTGCACTTCGGCTTTGCGAACGGCAAGACAAAAACCATCCGATGCATGTGCATTGCCATGTGAATGAATATCTGTTCAGTCCACATAATAGGATTGTTCCTTTATCCGGACTGCCAAATCGCATCCGCCACCGCTTAAGCCGAACATACATTGTCCGCAGGATGCTTCAACAATCTGAATTTCTTTAGCCGGATCCGGATTATGCATCAGAGAATCCGAACCTTGCGCCCCGCATTGCAATGCAAGAAAATAAAAACAGGAAATAACAACCGCTCTTTTCAACGTATTGAATTTTTATTTTTAAAAGTAATGAATTTCAGGATGCTCTACAAAACATAATTCCATCCCCACTCATCTTTTTTGACACCGTACTTAATATCGTTCATTTCTTTTTTCAGCGTGAACATAACGGCATCGTCACCGGTGTAGGGAGAATATTTGTTTCCTTCTATGTCAATGGATTTGATGGGTGCAACCACAGCGGCAGTGCCTGCTCCGAATGCTTCAATTTTTCTTCCCTGCCTGAACCACTGCTCCAGTTCCGTCACAGAAATTTTCCGCTCTTCAATTTTAATTCCTTTGCTTGCGGCAAGGGCGAGCATGGATTCCCGCGTGATGCCATCGAGAATGGTGCCTGACAAAGCCGGGGTCATCAGCACTCCGTCAACCACAAACATCAGGTTCATGGCGCCCGATTCTTCAATGTACTCGTGATTGATTCCGTCTGTCCAGATGACCTGGTCGAAGCCCTGCACGCGCGCAAGATGCGTGGGATAAAAAGCAGCTCCGTAGTTGCCACCGCATTTGGCATAGCCCGTTCCGCCTTCGAAGGCGCGGGTGAAGGTGGTTTCCACTTTCACGTTGAGCGGCTTCACAAAATATTTTCCGGCAGGACTCGCCATTACGATGAACAGATATTCGTCCGACACTTTCACGCCAAGGCGTTCTTCCGATGCAATCACCACAGGGCGGATGTAAAGCGCATGGTCTTCGTCTTTCTCAAACCAGTCCTTGTCTGCACGCACCACTTCGAAGACGCCATTGAGGAAAAGTTCTTTCGGCAGGTCGGGCATCTGCATGCGTGTGAGCGATGAGTTGATGCGTTCGAAATGTTTTTCGGGGCGGAAAACATTGAGACGCCCGTCTTTCATCCGGAATGCTTTCATGCCTTCGAAAACGGTTTGCCCGTAATGCAGGCAAAGGGCAAACGGGCTGAGATGGATTTTCTGAAACTGCTTCAGTTCTCCCCGGTTCCACGAGCCGTTTTTATATTCGGCAATAAACATGTGGTCGGTGTGCTGTGTGCCGAAAGTTGACACAGCGGCTGCATTGGTTGTGACGAGTGTGGTTTCTTCTGCCATAAAATTAGAGGTGCGGGCAAATATAGGGGATAGTTTTTTCTATTCGGAAAGGCATGAAATCATGCCGGATTTGAAGAATTATTAACTCTGCGAACTTGCTCCTTTGCGTTCATTGCGACTTTGCGAGACATTTTTACTTTTTGCGTAACATCAGTTATTAAACATGAACTGTAGAAAGTTGTTTTATAAAACACGTTCTTTTTTTATGCTGCCGCGAGTCAAAAGATTTCCAGAAGGAGTGAATAAGCACGTTGGTTTCCAGTTCGGGATTTGATTCTGCAACTTTGATATGGTTATTCAGATATACCTTGTTCATTTCACTCATCAGGATTGCATTTAATCCTTTGCGCTGGTAATCGGGGCGAATGCCGACAAGCAGCAAATCAGCGCGGTCATTTTTTTTCATGGCTTTCATCAGATGGATAAACCCGAAGGGAAACAGCCGTCCCTTCGCTTTCTGAAGCGCAAGGGAAAGTGAAGGCATGGTTATGCCGAATGCAACCACCTGCCCCGCTTTGTCGAGGATGATGGAAACAAATTCAGCGCGAATGAAACCGAAATATAACTTGATGTAGTACTCAACCTGGCGGTCGGTGAGCGCCACAACTCCGTACAGGTTTTCATAAGCGCTGTTCATCACATCAAAAATTTCCCTGGCATAAGGAAGAATCTCCCTGGCTTTTTTAGTCCTGACAATGGTGAGCTCCAGTTTTTTTTCCATCAGGGATGCTAATCTTTCCAATCGTTCATTTGCTTTTTGCATGGGTTTGATTTCAAATTCAATCCAACTTATATCGGCAGCGTAACCATGCTGCTTCAGGTGAACAGGATAATAGGGATAATTGAAAATGGTTGCCATGGTTCCGAGTTCCTCAAACCCTTCAACCAGCATTCCTTCATAATCGAGGTCAGTAAATCCGAGAGGACCATGCACTGCGTTGAGTCCGTTTTCCATTGCCCACTTTTCTACTGTGCTGAGCAATGCTTTCGAAACTTCTGTGTCGTCAATAAAATCAATCCACCCGAAGCGGGCATATTTGTTCTTCCATTTTTTAATGTAAGAATCATTGATAATGCCGGCTATCCTGCCTGCAATTTTTCCGTCCCGGTAAGCAAGCCAGTATTTTGCTTTACAATAATCGAATGCCGGATTTTTTTTTCTGTCCAGCGTAGCTATTTCATTGGAGATGAGCGGGGGAATCCAGTATTTGTTTTTCGCATACAGTTTGAATGGAAAAGCTACAAACTTTTTCATGTCGCTCTTTGAAATTGCTTCTTTGATAATTATATTCATTTCATTTTTGCAACGAGGTAAACATGTTCAAGTTAATCCGGAGATAAAATGATTGATGTCATACTTTCCTGTAAATTTTACTTCCCGCACAAACTGATTTTCCTGCAAATTGTGTATAATAGGATAACTGTGTCTCATTTGGTTTTATGACATGGCTCATTTTTTAGTTTTAACCAGTATGATACTTTTGTTCTAAATTATACCTTTAACCCGGTTTCATCAAAGCGCAATTTTCACCATAAGATGATGGAAAGAATTGGGGAACCTGCAATTTAAATAACCTGTTTCTGTTTTTACAATGGAAAAATTAGAGTTCAACAAAAAGGTTTACTCTGTAAT
>DATDOJ010000142.1:0-3358 GCA_035293345.1 Bacteroidia bacterium | reverse complement strand
TGTCAGAAATAATCGCGCGCATGATTAAGTCAGGCGTGGAAGAAGAGAGAATTGCCATTGCTGTTTTCGCCCCGATGCCGGAAACGGAAATCAGGTGACGGAACAATCTGCGCTCCTGTTCATCGGCAAAGCCGTAGAGTTCCTGAGCGTCTTCGGAAACGCGCAGGTGAGTCAGCAATGTCACTTTCTCTTTTCCTGAAATTCTTGAATATGTATTCATGGAAATAAATACAGAGTAGCCCACTCCGTTGCAGTCCACAACGGCAAAGGAAGGATTCACCTCAGTGAGTTTTCCGGTCAGATGATTGAACATAACAGGGGTAGTAACGAAAAAAAATTAATTTTATTATCAACAGTTCAGGCAGACGCGCTGCGCGCCTGGGCGTCCACCACGGCAATGGTAATCATGTTGACGATTTCACGCACCGAACTGCCAAGCTGCAACACATGCACCGGCTTTTTCATTCCGAGCAAAATAGGACCGATGGCTTCGGCAACTCCCATTTCCTGCAGAAGTTTGTAAGCGATATTTCCTGCATCGAGGTTCGGAAAGATGAGCGTATTGGCTCCTTCTTCCGCCAGCACGCTGAACGGGAAATTATCTTTCAGCAAATGAGTGTTAAGCGCGAAGTTCGCCTGCATTTCTCCGTCAACAAGCAAACCGGGAAAGCGCTGCTGAAGCATGGCAACCGCCTCACTCACTTTGCGCGCATTAGGGTCAGGGTTGGAACCGAAGTTTGAATATGACAGTAATGCAATGCGCGGTTTCACATTGTATTGCTGAATGGCATTGGCGGTGAGCATCGTGATTTCAACAAGTTCTTCGGCAGTCGGATTCAGGTTGATGGTGGTGTCGGCAAAAAACACAGGACCTTTTTTTGTAACGAGCACATACATACCTGCAACTTTTTTTACGTTGTCCTGCGTTCCGATAATTTGCAGAGAAGGTCTTATGGTGGAACTGTAATTTCTCGTCAGCCCGGAGATGAGCGCATCGGCTTCGCCTGTTTCCAACATCATGGCGCCAAAATAATTCCGCTCGTTCATCATTTTGCGCGCTTCATATAATGTTACTCCTTTGCGTTTGCGTTTCTCAAAAAACAGCTCTCCGAAAATATTTCTTTTCTCTTCCTCATTGCGCGGGTTGATGATGGGCGTATCTCCCAGCTTGAGTTTATTTTCATCAATGATTCTTTTAATCTTCTGATAATTGCCGAGGAGAATCGGTTTTGCGATTCCTTCATCGCGCACAAGCTGTGCTGCTTTAAGAATTTTGTAAGTGTCTGCTTCGGCAAACACAACCCGCTTTGGATTCTGCCGCGCCTTGCTGGTGAGCACACGGATGATTTTGTTATCGTGTCCGAGGCGTTTGTTTAATTCCTCCCTGTAGGCGTCCCAGTTTTTTATTGACTGCCGCGCCACTCCGGAATCCATCGCTGCCTTAGCCACTGCGGGAGCAACCGTGGTAATCAACCGCGGGTCGAGCGGCTTGGGAATGATGTATTCTTTTCCGAACGAAATATTTTTTTTGTTGTAGGCGAGATTTACGATCTCAGGAACGGGCTGCCGGGTGAGTTCAGCAATGGCGCGAACTGCAGCGAGCTTCATCGGCTCGTTGATTTGCTTTGCTCTCACATCAAGCGCACCTCTGAAAATAAACGGAAAGCCCAACACATTATTCACCTGGTTGGGATAGTCGGAGCGTCCCGTTGCTATGATGGCATCCTTGCGTGCGGCTTGTGCATCTTCATACGAAATCTCCGGGTCAGGATTGGCGAGAGCGAAGATGATGGGGTTCTTCGCCATTCCGGCAATCATTGCCGGCTTCAGAATACCGCCTTTGGAGAGCCCGAGAAAAACATCGGCACCGTCAAGCGCGTCTTTCAGTGTGCGGACTTTTTTTTTCGTGGCAAATAATTTTTTGTGCTCGTCAAGGTTTTTTGAATTCTCATGCAATACTCCTTTGCTGTCGAGCATCACGATGTTTTCTTTCTTCGCGCCCAGGGAGAGATAAAGCTTCGCGCATGAAATGGCAGAAGCGCCTGCTCCGCTCACCACAATATTTACATCAGCAATTTTTTTTCCTGCTACTTCCAGTGCGTTCAGCAAAGCTGCCCCTGAAATTATTGCCGTGCCGTGCTGGTCATCGTGCATCACCGGAATGTCTAATTCTTTTTTCAGCCGCTGTTCAATTTCAAAACACTCAGGCGCTTTGATGTCTTCGAGATTTATTCCGCCAAAAGTGGGGGAGATGGCTTTCACCGTTTTCACAAAAGCATCAACATCGGTTTCGTTTATCTCAATGTCGAACACATCAATGTCAGCAAAAATTTTAAAGAGCAACCCTTTCCCTTCCATAACGGGCTTCGATGCTTCAGCGCCAATGTTTCCCAATCCCAAAACAGCAGTGCCGTTGGAAATAACAGCCACTAAGTTTCCCTTGGCGGTGTATTTGTAAACGTTCGAAACGTCAGCGGCAATTTCAAGACACGGTTCGGCAACACCCGGGGAATAAGCGAGCGACAAATCGCGTTGCGAACTGTACGGCTTGGTGGGGACTACTTCAATTTTTCCCGGTCTTCCCTGCGAATGATAATCGAGCGCTTCCTGATTCTTTCTGGTAACAGACATAGTGATTGATGATAGCTGACAAAACTACAAATAAAAACACCCCTGCCTAAGGCGGGGGTGTTTACTAAAAAACAGAATCAAATTATTTATGCGCTACAACAAGTTTTTTGGTAGCCATTATTTTCTCTCCGGAAATCAGAGAATAAAAATAAACTCCCTGGTTCAAATCGGAAGTGGCGAGAATGAGCGCGCCTTGCTTGCTGTTAAGTTTAACTTCTTTCACCGCGACCCCGAGCAGGTTGTAAACAACTATGCGGGAGTTGACGTTGGTAGAATTGTAATTAATGCTCGTCAGATTATTTGCCGGATTCGGAGACGCGACAGAAAGCGGATTGGTGGCAGAAGCTCCGGCAACCTGAATTCCTGTAACGATATCATAGTCGAAGCAGACAAAAACAGAATCCGTTACATTGTTCATATCAAAAAACTTGTAACAAACTGTACTTTGTCCGAAATTTCCATTTGGATTTAAATATCCACGGAAAGAATATTCATTAGAATCTGAAAGAATGCTTGCCGGGTCAGTAGCCAAACTGACGTTCACAGGATAGCATGTAATAAACCAGCAGAAATAGGAAGTATGACCGGGGGCAAGATTATTTACTGTTCGTTCAGCCAACACATCTAAGGTATTTGCTGCGCCATTATGAATAGTCACCTCGGCAACGAGCAAAGTGTTTTCATCACCGGACAGGGGAGTGGAGGCTCCGGTTGCAGTTAATGATTG
>DATDOJ010000141.1:0-5035 GCA_035293345.1 Bacteroidia bacterium | reverse complement strand
CCTTCTGATTTTTATTCTCTGCGGAATCGGCATTGTGCTGTGTTACACGTTGGGAATTTTTGGCGGGAGAGAGTACCTTGAGTTTCCTTATTATTTTATTTTCTTCATTCTGCTCGGATGGATTTTCTTCGCAGTCAATTTTTTCAAGACAGCAAAACCCGATTTCAAAACTATGCCCGTTTATATCTGGATGTGGGCAACGGGGAGTGTGTTTATGATTTTGACTTTGTCGGAAGCGTATCTCTGGCTCATTCCGTTTTTCCGCGACAACATCATCCGCGACATAACTGTGCAGTGGAAATCATACGGTGCATTCATCGGTGCATGGAATATGTTTGTGTATGGAACTGCGGCATACCTGATGGGCAGAATTAAAGACGATAAGTCGTTTGCGACCAGTAAAATTGCTTTTGCACTTTATTTCATCGGCTTCACTAACATGCTTTTTAACTGGGGGCATCACACCTATATTGTTCCCGCTGCGCCATGGATAAAACATGTGTCATATATCATCAGCATGATTGAGCTGATTATTCTCGGAAAAATAATCTGGGACTGGAAACGAACTCTTACCACTGCTGAAAAGTATTCTAACCTCCTTCCATATCGTTTTTTACTTGTATCAGAGTTTTGGATTTTTATGAATCTTATTCTCGCGCTTTTAATTTCCATTCCTGCAATCAATGTTTTCTCTCATGGTACTCACATTACCGTTGCTCACGCTATGGGTACAACCATCGGCATCAACACCATGATTCTTCTCGCTTCCGTATTTTTTATTGTCTCGGAAAAAAGCAATACACTGCTTGCTCCCAATGAAAAAATAATTTCAACGGGCTTCTGGCTTGCCCAGGTTTCGCTTCTTGTTTTCTGGATTGCGCTCATTGCCTCCGGTGCGAAAAAAAGTTATTTATCATACACCTTTCCCGAAATGACTTTCAACGAAATCATGAATTCCGTACGCCATTATTTGCTTGTCTTTGCCGTTGCCGGAACTTTTCTTGCCGCGGGAATCCTGATGGTTGTCTTTCCGCTGTTGAAAAAATGGAGAAAGTGGACGGCTGCTTGAGCAGATTATCTTCGAAAAATTAAATTGCTCCCTCGCATGATTTCAAAAATATGATTTCTGTCATATTTCTGAAACCCGGAAACCATCTGTTAAAAATTTGTTCATAAGAAATTATTTTTTTTAAAAAATATTTTCTGCGGTATTTATCTTGCACATCAGTTTCCAAAACGATTCTTAATTTAATTTCTTAATTTTATACGTTCATGCAGACGCTTGAAATGCCTACTAAAACATCCGGTTTAAAATCCACAGCCCTACCCCGCGCCATCCGGCAGGCGAAATCCTCCATACGTAAGTATTCTTACTCAGAAGTGCATGCCGCATGCATAATGTATTTTAATGGTGATGAACTTGCCGCCACCACGTGGATGAACAAGTATGCGATGAAAAATAGTGACGGCTCATTCCTTGAGCTGACTCCGGACAGCATGCATCACCGCCTGGCAAAGGAGTTTGCCAGGATTGAAAAGGAATACAAGCACAAATCAAAACTCAACGGAAGTTTCCGGCACTTGTCGTCATACGGGCAGGCGAGGGAATTCCTTGATGAGAAAAAAATATTTGAACTCTTTAATAAGTTCCGTTACATCGTTCCGCAGGGAAGCGTCATGTCATCGCTCGGAAATAAAAATGTTCTTGCCTCTTTGTCCAACTGCATTGTGCTTCCTGAAATCTATGATTCATATGGCGGAATCTTTTACACCGACCAGCAGATGGCGCAGCTCTTCAAGCGCAGGTGCGGGGTAGGAATTGACATCTCCTCGATTCGTCCTGCCGGAACCAGTGTGTCTAATGCTGCCGGAACAACTACAGGAGCGGTGTCATACATGGAACGCTTTTCAAACACCACGCGTGAAGTGGCGCAAAACGGCAGGAGGGGAGCGCTGATGATAACCATGGATATCGCTCATCCCGACATTGAACAATTCATCACTGTGAAACAGGATTTGGCTAAAGTCACCGGTGCAAATATTTCCGTGCGGATTTCAGATGAGTTTATGGACGCTGTGACACACGATAAAAATTTCATGCTTCGTTTTCCTGTTGATTCTACCGAGCCGAAATATAAAAAGCAGGTCAGGGCGCGCGATTTATGGAATACAATTATCAAATGTGCGCACAATACAGCCGAGCCGGGAATTATTTTCTGGGACCGCCAGCATCATTACTCAACATCATCCATTTATCCCGGCTTCAAAAATGTTTCCACCAATCCGTGTTCCGAAATAGCCATGCAGGGCGGGGACTCGTGCCGCCTCATCGCGCTTAATCTTTTTTCATTCGTGGAAAAACCATTTTCACTGCAGGCAAAATTCAATTACAAAAAGTTTTACGAAACAACTTATGAGGCGCAGCGCCTGATGGATGATTTGGTTGACCTTGAACTGGAAGCCATCGAACGCATTCTTAACAAAGTCAGCAGCGACTCGGAACCGGGATACATTAAGGATGTGGAGCAAAGCACATGGAAGCTGCTTCAGGAAGCCGGAAAGAAAGGAAGACGGACAGGTCTCGGCTTCACTGCGCTTGCCGACACGGTCGCTGCGCTCGGTTTGAAGTTTGACTCGGAAGATGCAATTGCCGAAGTGGAAAAAATTATGCGTGCAAAATGCGAGTCGGAATTCAACAGCAGCATTGACATGGCGATTGAACGCGGAAAGTTCAAAGCATTTGACATGAAGTATGAACGCAAATCGGAGTTTGTGGCTATGCTCAAAAAGGAATTTCCGAAAGTATATCAGCGCATGAGTAAGTACGGAAGAAGAAATATTTCCCTCAGCACGGTGGCACCCACGGGAACGCTCAGCATTCTCTCGCAGACATCTTCGGGCATTGAGCCGGTGTTTATGCTCGAATATAAACGAAGAAGAAAAGTAAATCCGCATGATAAAAATGCGCGCGTGGATTTTATTGATAAGATGGGCGATTCATGGCAGGAGTTTACCTTGTATCATCCGAAACTTAAAGAGTGGATGGAAGTTTCCGGAGAAAATGAAATCGGGAAGAGCCCTTACTTCGGTTCAACAGCGTCAGAAATTGACTGGGAAAAACGTGTGAAGCTGCAGGCGATGGTTCAGAAATATACTACGCACTCCATCTCATCCACCATTAATCTTCCCGAGAATGTAAGCGAAGAGCAAGTCGGAAAAATTTATCTCGAAGCATGGAAGAAAGGATTGAAAGGAGTTACCGTTTACCGTGCCAACTCACGAAGCGGTGTTCTTGTTTCTGCCGATGAAAAAAAGAAAGAAAAAAAAGTGGAAGGCATTATTGAAACCAAACCGCCCAAGCGCCCCAAAGCCCTCGAAGCCGACATCGTTCGCTTCATGAACCAGAACGAAAAGTGGATTGCCGTAGTAGGCATTCTCAACGGACGTCCCTATGAAATTTTCACCGGCTCGGCAGAAGATTCTTTTTCCATTCCGCAGTGGGTCGAAAAAGGATGGGTTATTAAAAATGCAGGCGATGACGGAAATAAGCGCTACGATTTTCAGTACAGCGATAAAGAAGGATACAAAGTTACCATTGAAGGTCTGTCGCGTTCGTTCGATAAGGAATACTGGAACTATGCCAAACTTATTTCCGGAGTGCTGCGCCACGGAATGCCTTTGCCCCACGTGCTGAACGTGGTCGAACACATGCACTTTACTTCCGACACCATCAACTCATGGAAGACAGGCGTGGTGCGCACGCTCAAAAAATTTATTCCTGACGGAACCGAAGCAGCCGACCGCAAATGTTCGAGTTGTGGCGACCCCGATGGCTTGGTTTACGAAGAAGGATGCCTCAAATGCAAAAGCTGCGGACACTCCAAATGCGGTTGACCAATTCACCTGATTGTTTTTTAAATATTTCCTCGTCCTCCGAAGCTTTAGCGCAGGAGGAGGAAACAGCCCTCTATAGCTTTACTTGTTCAACATAGTTTTAACGTAGTTGAATAAAAATTAGGAGCCAAACAGTTTCGCTCTCTCTACCACTCGTCCCGCTGTCCGTTCCGCTACGCTCTACTGCCATCGGGGCTATGCACGCAG
This sequence comes from Bacteroidia bacterium, assembly GCA_035293345.1. Lineage (GTDB taxonomy): Bacteria > Bacteroidota > Bacteroidia > AKYH767-A > 2013-40CM-41-45 > 2013-40CM-41-45. The sequence continues at coordinate 934 of DATDOJ010000141.1, read as the reverse complement.
GTCTCGTATCTCTCTCAACCTTTTAAAAAAACAAAACCCCTAAAGCGTTCAAAACGCTTGTCATTGCGAGCGTATCGAAGCAATCCATCAGATAAAAGAAAACCCCCTGAAGCATTCTGAGTAACACCTAATCTTTTTGCAGTTTTATTTTTTCCAGTTTTGCTAATATCTCCTGCTTCAACTTAGTCACAACATTGCTTTCAGGAATTTTATTTAGCACATCTGTTGCTTCAACTTTATCACCTTTATATAAAACTGTACATTTATCTAAAGTTTCCGTCAGTTGTTTTAGGGCTAACTGAAAGGAAGACGAGTTTTCATTTTTGTCTAATTTATATTGCATCTCTCTCACTAATGAAGCAAACGCATTTCTAAAAACCCCACTATCCTTCCACATGTAAAATTCAACTCTTGATATTGTTTGAAGAATACCATTGACAGCGTCTTTTCTTTTCTTTTCTTCTTCTGATAGAATTTCTTTTAAATTGGAATGTTGTGTATTAATCGTTTCACTTAGCAATGATATTTGTTGCCGATAGTTTTCATTAAATGTTTCAAGTTGCTTTTGATAATTCTCAGACAGCACTTTATTATCTTCCTTTATTTCCGCTCTTATTTTTTCAGTAAACTCAGTAAATTTTAGTGTTGATGCTGTAATAGTAGTTGTTACTTCTTCTTGTAATTTTATTAGCATTTGATTTATTTCTGAAGTCTTTTCAGAAGAGAACGAATTAATTTTTTCTGTTAGTTCAGCAAGGGTATCTTTCTTTACCCCTTTAATTTTCGTATCAATCTCGTTAATAATGTCTCTTACTTTTTTATCATTGAACCACCAGTTGCTTGCAAATACTAAAAGTACGGCTGTCCCTAAACCTCCTAATGCGTAGTAAATAGTTTTAAGAATTGCATCATTATATTTTGCTTGATTATCATA
>DATDOJ010000140.1:0-2006 GCA_035293345.1 Bacteroidia bacterium | reverse complement strand
GCTGATGAGGCGCTCAAGCAGCATGTGAAAAATGAATTGATGAAAACATATCGCAGGCAGGAATCCGCTTATCGTATTGCTGTGGTTGACACTCCTTATATGCTGCGCAACTTCACCGGAAACACCTGGAACTTCCATGTGCCCAATGACAATGACGTGGCAATTTCCGACAACGGAATTGTTTGCTCCGTCACGAATACCATGATATGGAGCCGCAACACGGTGACGAATGCAATTCATGGCTCCTATGACCTGCACACGCTCACCTCCACACTCGGATTGCAGCAGGAAGAATTCGACCCGAAAATTATTTTCGACCCGCAGGCGAACCGTTTCATCGCCATCATGCTTAACGGCTTCACTGATTCAACAAGCAATACGCTTGTAGGTTTTTCGCAAACCGATTCTTCGTGGGGCGCGTGGAATTTCTATTCGCTGCCCGGCAACCCGCTGAACGATACATCATGGACGGACTTCCCCATGGCTTCTATCACAGGAAATGAATTGTTCATCACCGTAAATCTTTTGAATAACGATTCGAGCTGGCAAACAGGTTTTAAGCAAACCATTATCTGGCAAATAAAAAAGAGCGAGGGTTACACGGGCGCTTCGCTTAACCCGCTGCTGCATTACGGAATAAATTACAGCGGAATCAACGTGCGCAACCTCTGCCCGGTGAAAGGCGGAAGTCAAATCTACGGACCGGATATGTATTTTCTCTCGAACAGAAATTTCACCCTGTCGAACGACACATTTTTTCTTGTGCATATCAACGACACGATTTATGCACCGGGGCAAACGCTCACGGTCACTCCTGTTTTATCCGACATAAATTATCACATGCCTGTGAATGCGCTGCAGCCCTTCACCGATTCGCTCGCTGTGAATGACGCGCGCGTCCTTGGCGCATTCACCGAAAACGGAATCATCCAGTTTGTCTTCAGCAACTTCGACACAGCTTCGGGAAAGGACTGCCTCTTCCACGGCATTGCCGACAGCACTGCGGGCTGGAACATCACCGGAAATCTTTACGTTGACGCGCAGCGCGATTTGGCTTATCCCAATATTTCTTATTCGGGAAACAGCGCTTCGGACAACCGCGCCATTATCGTTCTGCTTTACTCTTCGCCTTCCATTTTTCCCGGGACGGGCGCCATTGCGTTTGACGGAACAAACCAGTTTTCAGGCATAACCAAAATCAGAGCAGGCACGGGTTACGTTAACATGCTCCTCGGCAACGAGCGCTGGGGCGACTACACCGGAAGCCAGCGCAGATACAATCAGAACGGTTATGTTTGGGTTTCGGGACAGTATGCTTTTTCAAGCAATCACAGAACATATACATGGATAGCCGAACTTTTTCCTGACAATGTCACGGCAGTGCCGGAAAATATTCCGTCTGATAATTCCGCTTTACTTTTTCCTAATCCGTCTGCCGGCAGAATCACGGTTGCCTTCACCAATCCTCAAAACCAGTTTCTTGTTTTTGAAATTGTTGACGCGGCAGGAAAATTGGTGAAGCAGCTTTTCAAAGGAGCAGTCGTCAATGGCGATAATGAATTTTCTTTTTCAACGGATGCATTGGCAGCCGGAAATTATCTGCTGCGCATTTCAGGAAATGCCAGCGGAAATGTGGTGGCGAAAAAGTTTGTAAAGAATTAAGCGGGTTCGATAACAAGCGTCCCGGTAATGGGTGCCGCTTTTCTATTTACTCACTCCAACCTCTTGATTGCCCACCCGCTGTCATCATCCAGCGGCTCGTGAAAATATTTCACGCCCGGAAATTTTTTCATGATGTAGCGGCAAATGCGCCTCGGGGTGCGGTAGCCCTTCCATTCTTCTCTGGAAATAATCACGTTTTCACCCACGTGCAAACCGATTATTTTGCTGTAAAAAACCGAGCTCTTTTTTTTATTTATTTTTTTCTGCTTGTTGCCTTTGAAGGGAAGCTTTGAAAATTCTTCGTCAGAAATTTGTTTCATGCATTGAAAAATTAAAAAATCAAC
>DATDOJ010000139.1:0-21048 GCA_035293345.1 Bacteroidia bacterium | reverse complement strand
GAATCATTTTTAATTGGCGATGCCGAGCGGGATATTCTTGCAGCCGAAGCAGCAGGAGTAAAATCATTCCGGATAAAACCAAATGATAACCTTGTTGAAATCACGAAGCCGATAACAGGATAATCTTGCTTCCCGCGTTTTAAATTTGCAGGCGATACCGAAATATGGAAAATACTTTTGTAAACCTCAACGGGGAACAGTTCGATGCCAAAGCGCCCGTGCTGCATGCCGATAACCGCGCATTCCGCTATGGTGACGGTGTGTTCGAGAGCATGCGCTTTTCGTCAGGCGAAGTTTTGTTTTTCGATGACCACTACCACCGGCTGCAGTCGGGTATGGCTGTGTTAGGAATAAAAGGGAATGAAAAAATTTCTCCTGTCAATCTGCGGTTTCATGTTCACGCCCTCATCCAAGCAAACAGAATCAGGCAAAGCGCCCGAATCCGCGTTGAAGTTTTCCGGAATGGTGAAGGAACATACACACCGGACACTGATGAAAGTTCATTCCTGATTACGGTGGGTGAACTGGAAGATGAAAACTTCGCGCTCAACAAGGAGGGATTACGCATAGAAGTTTTCCCGGATTTGAAAAAGCAGTTCAATGTTTTTTCAAAATACAAAACAGCCAACTCGCTTCTCTTTGTGATGGCAGGTCTTTTCATGAAAAAGAATAATCTCGATGACTGCATTATTCTTAATGAATCCGGCAATGTATGCGAAGCCAACGGCTCCAATATTTTTATGCTTAAAGACGGACTCATAATCACTCCACCTTTGACAGACGGCTGCATTGACGGAGTAATGAGAAAAAATCTGTTCAGGATTCTTGAATCGGAAAATATTCAGTTTGCCGAACAAAGCATTCAGCCCAATGCACTGTTAACAGCAGAAGAAATTTTTTTCACCAATGTTTCCAAAGGCATTCGCTGGGTTGGTGCGTTTAAGCAGAAAAGATTTTTTAACAAATTCTCGCAGTCCCTCTGCGATTTACTCCTTCATCAGGCAGGAGAAATAAAAAAGGTCTGATTGCTCAGACCTTTTTTATTTTCAAAAAATAAATTTATTTCGTCTTGTTCGGAGGAGTTGACGGAGTCGGAGGCGACATCATTTTATCACACTCAGCCATTGTATTTTCTGTGCTTTCCTTTGTCGAGGTGAAAGCAGTGTTCCAGGTGTTGAGTTGTGTCTTTGCGTTTTCGAGTTTGGTGTTCCACTCTGTCATGGAAGCAACTGCCTCTTCGTTCGTAACTTCACCTTTGGTAACTTTTTCTTTCCATGTGTTATAGTCCGCTGACATTTGATCCCAGTTGGTCTTGAAAGTGTTCCACTCATTGGTCATGCCTTCCAAAGCGGTGAGGTTTGCTTTGTCTGCATTGTCGAGCTCAGTCAGTTTTGTCATCATGGTCTGATCTTTTTTCATTTTGTCAGGCATGGTAGTCATCATGTTTGTCTGATTCGTGATGTGTTCTTTGCACTTGGTGTAAGTAGTCGTAAGGTCATTGCTCCAGTTCGCAGCCATGTTACCTGTTTCGGTCCATCCTGCTTCGAATGTTGCAATGCTTGCATTGGTTTCTTCTGTTACTCCTTTGTTGCATGCAGTGAAACTGAGCGCAACGGCAACAAGTCCTGATAAGATAAGTTTTGATTTCATTTTGTTTGGGTTTTTAATTAATGGATTTTAGTTTGGTTTGTGAGGGCAAACATAGAAAAATTTCCATTCGCTGAGAGAAAAGTGTTAAATATTTTTATTAACAACCCGGCAACCTGCTACTTGCTCATGCCTCCCGGAAAAATACGCCTGACATAATCCATCCCGCGGCTGCCTGAAAGTTCGGGAAATACACCGAGGTTTGCATGCCTGACATCTTCAAGCGAATAGAAGGCATTTGGTTGATATTTGTTAATAATCGCAGTTATTTCAGGCAAGTCCTTCTGCTTGATGATGGTGAAAATAATCTTCACCGGACCCTTTGCCCCGTGTGCGTCAACAATTGTCACCCCCACATTCGCTTTTGATAATGCCTGAACTAATTCCTTCGAGTCCTGGGCGGTGATAATACTGAGCACCTGCATGCCGAGGGCAAGACGCTTCTCAATCAGCAATCCCACATAAGTCCCCATGGCAAAGCCACCGGCAAAGGCGATATAGCATAAAGGACTGCTCAGGTTTTTCATAATCTGCCCGATTGAAATCAACCAGATAAGCACTTCGAAGAATGCAATGAAAGGAACAACTCTCCGGAATCCTTTGTTGATGAAAACATTCCGCAGCGTGCCAAGCGAAACATCGGTGGTGCGCGCTAAAAAAATAAACAACGGGAGTAACACCCATTTAAAAAGGTCATCACTATTCATGCGCGTTTATACTTAAAAGGTTCTCTGCGAGTTTTGGAACTCCGGTTCCGGCTTTCTCTTTTATTATTTCTATGCTGCCTGCAAAAATATTTTCATCCGCCTTCGGGTCAATATAAATTTTTCTTGCACCGCGAAGCGCATACTGAATCAGACCTGCAGCAGGATAAACCTGAAGGGATGTTCCGATGATTAAAAGTATGTCTGCCTGCGATACCATTTCCGCAGCGCGGGGCATCATGGGAACTTCTTCTCCAAACCACACGATGAACGGACGAAGCTGCGAGCCCCGTTCACATGTGTCACCTTCGCTAAGTTCGCTTCCGTTGATTTCGTAAATGAGATTTCTGTCGAGTGTGCTTTGCGATTTCATTATTTCCCCGTGAAGGTGCAAAACATTTTCAGAGCCGGCACGTTCGTGTAGGTCATCAATGTTCTGGGTAACGATTGTCACCTCAAATGCTGACTGGAGTTTTGCAAGTGCGTAATGCGCAGGATTCGGTTTTGCGTTAACCACCTGCCGCCTTCTTGCATTATAAAATTCGAGAACGAGTTTGCGGTCGCGGTGCCATGCTTCGGGCGTGGCAACATCATAGACATTATATTCTTCCCACAGTCCATCCGAATCACGGAAGGTTTTCAATCCGCTCTCCGCGCTGATGCCGGAGCCGGTGAAAGCAACAAGTTTTTTCTTCACGAAGCGTACTTAAATATTAGCGCTGCAAAAGTTCAGAAAATTTCTGAGTACAAAAAATGTTTCATCGCGCGCTGCAATTATTTGTTTTGAATCCTCTAAGAAATTCTTCCACAGATAATTTTTTCTTTCCTGACATCTGAAGTTCGAGAAGATGAATGAATCCGTCAGGGACAGCGATTTTAAGAAATGTTTTATTGTCCGACTCAAAAGTTCCCGGTTTCAAATCATGATGTGAGATTTCCTTCTGCGATTTAAAAATGCTGACGCGGCTGACTGAATCTCCCGGGTGAAATTCTGTCCACGCTGCAGGGTAGGGGCTTAAGCCGCGAATGAGATTGAAAATATTTTCGCACGAATTATTCCAGTTGATGCGGCAGAATTCGCGTGTGAGCTTTGGAGCGGTGTGAAGCAAACGATTTCCGGCAGTCAACTTGTTTTGTTCCATGGTGTTCACTTTTCCTTCGCTAATCTGCTTTACAGTTTTCAAAAGTAATTGTGCGCCTTCGAGCATCAGTGCGTGATACAGTTCACCTGCAGTTTCGTTTTCGGTTATCGAAATTTTTTTTTGAAGAATAATTTTTCCCGTGTCAATTTTATCGTTGATGAAAAAAGTGGTGACACCTGTTTCGCTTTCTCCATTAATGACTGCATGATTAATTGGTGCAGCGCCACGGTAGTCGGGCAGGAGGGAAGCGTGAAGATTAATTGTCCCGAGCTGCGGCATTTTCCAGACAACGTCAGGTAACTTGCGGAAAGCAACAACAATAAATAAATCAGCATTAAATAATTTTAGTTGGGCAAGAAAATTTTCATCACTTAATTTTTCCGGCTGAAGCACAGGCAGGTTTTTCGAAAGTGCAAACTGCTTTACATCAGAAGCGGTCACTTTCAATCCTCTGCCTGATGGTTTATCGGCAGCAGTTACCACGGCAGCAATGCTGAAATTGTTTTCAAGCAAAACCCGGAGTGGTTCTACTGCAAATGCAGGCGTTCCGAAATAAATTATTTTCATTCTACTGCTTCAATATTCAACTCTCAATGTTCAATGTTCAATGTTCATTTTTCACACCACAATCTTCTCCCACTTTCTGCCGCGAAGATAAACCCAAGCCATGGCTCCGAGAATGAGCCAATAAATAATTTCCGACACCCAGGCGACTTCAACAGGGAGTTGCAAGACCATCACCACAATATAAATGTATGCAATGTACACCGTGATGGCGGCACTCTCGATGATGAGCGCCTGCTTCGTAGCTCCGGTTCCGGAAACAGTATTGATGATAACGGATGCCACTGAAAATATAAGCATGGCAATATTCATTACGATTAAACATCCGAAACTGTCGTTGATTAATTTTTCATCCGAGGTGAAAATGCTGAGCATCTGTTCGGGAAAAATAAAATTGACCAGAGCGAGCATACCGATTAATGAAACGCTCAGGACGCAGCATTTCCTGAGCGCGTCAAAGACCTCCTTGTGTTTTCCCTGACCGATGATGTTGCTCGTGATGCTCGATGCCGCGGCAGACAATCCCCAGATGGGTGTCATGCTCAGCATGTAGGCGTTGCGCACGATGTTGGAAATGGCAAGCTGGTGCTCTCCGATTTTTTCGATGAACACAAAAAACAAAAACCAACTGACCATAGAGATAAAATATTGCATGCCGATGGGTACGCTGATGTTTGAAATTCTTTTCAGCGTGAGTTTGTCGGGTGATGGAAAATTGAACAGCAAATATTTTTTTCTCCCCACTTTGACAAAAACATATACAGATAAGTAAACAAGCTGCAGCGCCTCGGCAATCACGGAAGCGATGGCAGCGCCTTCGATACCCATTTTTTCAAAACCGAATTTTCCGAAAATCAAAACGTAATCGAGAATGATATTTGTGACAGCCATCAGGAGCATGCTGTAAGTGATAATGCGTGTTTTGGCAATGCTGGTACACAGTGCGCGGAACACCATGGTGATGAGAGCGAAGAAAACACCATAGGAGCGCGCATCCAGATACAGGATGCTTGCTTCGTAAATTTTTTCGGAGTCAATAATGAATGGAAAAAAAGCATGCGTCAGGAAGCGCACTGCGATGAAACCGAGAATGGAGAAAACAATAAGTATGTAGATGCTGTGGTCGAAAATGGTGCCTACTTCTTTCTCGCGGTTTTCTCCCAACCTGCGCGACATGATGATTTGCGCCCCGTTGCTCAGCGCCATGCCCGTGATGAGGATGATGAAATAATAGGTGCCGCCAATAACCGATGCGCCAAGCTCCACCTCTCCAACACGCCCCAGAAAAACAGTGTCGGTGATGTTGAGGATGCTCACTGCCAAACTGCTGAGCATGATGGGATAAGCGATGCGCCAGATTTCTTTGTAGGTGACGTTGAGCTGCATGAGGGCAGCTAAGGTAATTTCGTAAGAGTTACGAAGTAGGAATCAATGCAATTTAATGAAGAGGAGAAACAGTGGCTTTAATAAATACCTGAATTACAAATGCGATTCTAAAACTTAAACCCGAGCTTCATGCCGATGATGTATGCTACACTTTTGAATTCATATAAATCGAGATTCTGCTCATAGGTGCGCCTGACGCTGCCGGTTCCTGAAAAGTAAGTAAGCCCGGTGAAATAATCGAACACCATGACATCGCCCGAATAGCGGTGCCCCAGTTTAATACTGAGCGGATAAATATTTATTTCGTCTTTATATGAACCGTCAATCATATTCGGGACAGGTACCGGGGTCGTATTAGGCGGTATGCCAATGACATCGAGGTTCAGTGTAATGTGCTGAAAAGAAATGCCTGATGACATATACAATCCATCATCATCGGGCTCCTCGAAAAAATATTTCGATTCAAAGTCAATGGAATACATATTATAGTCCTCTCTGTATGTGTATTCATAATCGTCAGGACTATCATAGAACTGTTTCCACTGCACAGATTCATCCTTGCCCGCAACGTAAAATGATTTACGATAAGATAAAGCAATACTTAACTTATCAATCAAATATTCCTCCACTCCGAAGCAATAGTTCCATATTACAGGAGCACCGTTATCATCACCGAGGAGCACACGAAACGGAGAGCCCGTTTGTATGGAAACAAAAATATCGGTCGTCTGGGCTTTCCCGGAAGAACTGCCGAGCAGAAACAAAAATAACAGGAATGCTTTTCCGGATTTCACAGGCAATGCTCAGATAATATTATTCAATCTTCAGGTTAAGACCTTTGATGACTTCCTCAGTTGACAAAGCAAAGCCAAGCCCTTCCATTCCTCTTCCCATCAGCTTCATGGTTATGATGCCAACGATTTCGCCTTTGTCGTCAATCAAAGGTCCTCCGCTGTTGCCGGGGTTAATGCTTAAATCGGTCTGCAGAAATTTTTTGCCTTCAAAAGTTCTCCTGCCGCTGATGATTCCTTTGGAAACGGTTTGGTCGAGCGAAATGTCACCGGGTGTGCCGATGGCAATCACTTCTTCGCCCATTTCGGGTTCACGTATTGAAAACGGGAGAGCAGGAATATCCTGCGCGTCAACTTTGAGCAGTGCAAGGTCAGCGGCAGGATTTGTTTTTATGACTTTTGCCGTGAGTGAAATGCCGGTGTTGAGTTTAACCTTCACCTCGCGGTTCTCATCCACCACATGATAGTTGGTGATGATTAGTCCTGTAGAAGATATTACCACACCGCTGCCGAAGCCCTCTTTCTGTTTAATAGTAACCACTGCTTTTGTGCAATGGCTGACAAGGTCTTTGAATTTCGGAAAAGCAGGATTGGTGACTTTAACTATGGTAACCGATTCTCCTTTCATGTTCTCCGGTGAAAGCTGGTTGCGGTTCTGAATAAATTCTTTAACCGATTCTTCGGTGATAAACTTAGCGGTTGAACGCTGCATCATGGCGAGGAAAATATATTTCAGGTGGCGCTCCTCGACATCGGAGGTGAAAGAAATCTTTTTCTCGCGGATAACTTTCATCTTGTCCGAAGGGTTTTTGATTTTCCAGTTCACCTCGAGCGTGCTGGTGCCGTAATATTTTTTTGATTTCAATTTCAAATCAAAAGTCCACGACACAACATCTGCCTGGATGTAGGGCTGCTTTTCAGGAGGGATGAGGGAGTTGTTATCACGCGAGTAACGCGAAACACCGCACGAGACAGGTGTAATATTATACTTGCCGAACTCGCTGCACACGCCATCGGTGTATAATGTATTCTCTCCAAGGGTTTCTTCCTCCTTGTCTGAATCGTACTTTTTTGTCGAGCTGTTTATTTTTCCCAGAACAAATCCGTCCTTGATTGAGATTGACGGTTCTTCAATGTTTGCATAAACCGCTTCATCGCTGAAGGCGGATGATTCGGAATCGGTTCCTTTCTTCGAGCTTGGCTGAAGGTCAATTTTATATTTCGCTTTGGGAAACTGCAGGTATGCTTTTGACGGTAAATCAATAATACATGGAATGCACAGCAGCATGGCATCGCCCAGCAGTGCGCCTTCGCTGACTACTGGTCGTATCAATATTTCCGAATCCTCGTAACCCTTTTTACTGATGACCAGATTATACTTTTCATCTTTCGAAGGAGTGAAAGTATAAGGCGTGGTGCCGAATATTTTTCCGTTCTTATCTTTGATTTCAGCCGAAGCCGGATTGCTCTCGATGGTAACGGTGGAAACCTTTTTTACAAACAAAGTCGCACAGCCGCTGCAGAGCATGGCAGCAAGGAATAATCCGAACAAATAGGTTCTCATTGTTATTTGTGTAATGAGTAATATGGTTTTTATGTGCTGTTTTTAGGGTAGTATGTATTCAATTTTAATCGGAACAGGTTAAAATAAAATCAGAATGCCTTATAAATTAAGTAGGATGCGTCATATTTTCATCAGTATGGTATAAAATTTCAGTAATATGGTGTAAAATTTTGGCAGTATGGTATATAATTTCAGTAGTATGGTGTAAAATTTTGGTAGTATGGTATAGAATTCAGGTAGTATTGATAATATTTTATGAAATATTGCTCATACTACCCGAAATATTGCCCATCCTACCCGAAATATTGCTCATCCTACCCGAAATATTGCCCATACTACCTGAAATATTGCTCATCCTACCCGAAATATTGCCCATCCTACCCTAATTATTGCCCATCCTATCCGAATTATTACCTATCCTTCCCATTTTTTCTACAATTCCGGTTAAATTTTAAGGAAGTATTCAAATTTTATTTTGTATCGCTACCTTTTTCAAGGTCCTTAAAAGTGATTTTGGCGAACTTATCTTTTCCCCTGTCCATGCCATAGAGAATAATTTCATTGTCGTTCACCTGCGTGCTCACCATCGGGCTGAGGCGTGTCTTCTCATCATCTTCATCCATGCGGAGCGCCACTTCTTTTTTCGACAGCGTTCCGTCCGGCTTCACCACCACGCGCACAAACCGCATCGGCTTGATGGCATCCGTCAGCACCTTCGTTCCCTTGGCTGACGCCTGCGCAGAGAGCAGGTTATCCTTGTGGTCGTTAAAGAAAATGTCGTACGTATCGTTGCCTTCATCGAACGAAAGATAGGAGCACGTCAGCGTGCTTGCCGTCACGTTGGTATTTTTAGTTATAACGGTGGTCCATTCGATTTCACCGGCAGCATTAATTTTTGTGATGATGAGATTTCCATAAACGAAATGCGTCACCGTGCGCGTGCTCTTGCCGGTGCTGTACGTCACCGTATAAATATAATGCTCCTCGGCAATCATAGTGCTGCCGCCATCTTTTCTCGGAATCAGTTCTCTTATAATATACTTGTCAGCGCTGCCTTCTTTTTTACCCTCATCCATTTTCTCTTCGAGCTTGGCTGCCTTCTTTGAACTCAGACCGGCAGTGAAAACCTCGGTCTCGAAATTCTTGTAGCTCTGCGCTTTAATCGTTTTTGTTTCCGGGTCAATGATGGTGTAAAACACACCCTTGCTCGAACCGGCTCTGTCCTTTTTCTTTATGTCTGAATAAAAACCGACAGCGAGAAGTTCGCCCTTGTCATTCACATCGAGGTTCACCTGCGACACTAATTTGTCTTTCAGGTTAAACGGATAATCAATGAAAGTGGAAATGTCTTTTCCAATCATGTAAATATGATAATCGAAATTGAGTTCGCCTTCCACGATGTCCTTATGTTTCTTTTTCTTGTCATCATCGAAATAAACTTTGGCAATGAGGTAAAGGTCTCCCCGCGGGTTAATGTATTTGTCGAAATCGAAATTCTTTCCTTTCAGCAGCGGAAAAGTTATTTCTTTCTTCCAGGCAATATCGAAATTCTTGTCCACAGCAAAAACCGTTATCTGAACATTCTCGCCTTTCTTCACCTCGTGATTGTCAAAAAACACGAGCGCATCGCTGCCATGATGCTGCAATGTTCGCAGCACACAATCGTCACGCTTTTTCTCCACGCTGTAATCCACTTCATAAATTTTCTTTTTTACTCCATCACTCATAAGCGTGCTCAGGTTCAGCTTCTCGATGAAGTAAACCACCTTTTTCTCCTTGCTGATTTTGTCGCGCGTTATCAGGTATATGGCATCATTGAATTCAATGATGTTCGTGAGCCGGTGATTCGAAACGGCTTTCTCGCTCTCTTCGGTTTCAATTTTTTTCTGCAGCACCAAATCTAATTTGCTGTTAATCTTGGTAACGTATTCCGAACTTCCCCCGAACGAAAAGCCGGTGAAATAAGCAGCAGCTAAAGAGCCGGCACTATTATCCGTGATAGCATAGAAGCTCCCGTTTTCATACAGCAGGATTTTATTCGGAGAGTCGCCCTTGAGTTTTAAATCAGGTCCCCAGGACACCGTATAATTGATGGCAACCTTGCCGGGCTTTACCGGTTTGGGTTTGGGTTTAACCTGTGCTGTGGCAAACGATGCCACGAGGATACTTAAAATAAATGTTAAGATTTTTTTTGTTGATTTCATGTTAGTCAGATGTTTTGATTTGAGGCGGCAAATATCAATTAAAAAAAATTAGAAATACAAGAGGCGAAAGAAACATTTTAAAACACAAGCAAAAACGGGAATAAGTTGTCACAATGGCTTCATCACAAAGAAACCGATAGTAGTCATGTAACCGTTTTTCTTATTTTTGTTCGGTAAACATTATGGAAACAATAGAAGAAACATTAAAGCAGACAGCGCTTACGGACGTGCACATTGCACTTGGCGCAAAGATGGTTCCCTTTGCCGGATACAATATGCCCGTTTTATATGAAGGCATAAACGCAGAGCACGAAACGGTGAGAAACAAAGTGGGCGTGTTCGATGTTTCGCACATGGGAGAATTTATTTTCAAAGGACCCGATGCGCTCGATTTAATTCAGCGGACAACTTCGAATGACGCGTCAAAACTTTTTCCGGGTAAGGTGCAGTATTCCTGCATTCCGAATGAGCAGGGCGGCATCGTGGATGATTTGCTCGTGTATCGCCTCGAAGAAAACGTTTACATGCTCGTGGTGAACGCTTCCAACATCGAAAAGGACTGGAACTGGTTTGTGAAAAATAATTTACGCAATGTGGAGATGCACAACATCTCTGACAAAACAACATTGCTTGCCGTGCAGGGACCGAAAGCAGTTGAAATATTGCAACCGCTCACCGACATGGATTTGCGCGGCATGGAATATTACACTTTCAAAAAGGAAAAGTTTGCCGGAGTGGATAATGTTCTTGTGTCAGCCACCGGCTATACAGGTGCTGGCGGCTTCGAAGTTTATTTTGAAAGTAAGGCAGGCGACATTGCAGGAAAAAAAATCTGGGACGCGATTTTCGAGAGCGGAAAAAATGCCGGCATCAAACCGATTGGTCTTGGCGCGCGCGACACACTCCGCCTTGAAATGGGTTTCTGCCTTTATGGAAATGATATTGACGATACCACTTCTCCGCTTGAAGCAGGTCTCGGCTGGATAACAAAATTCAGCAAGGACTTCACCGCAAAAAATATTTTGATTGCGCAAAAAGAAAAAGGAGTGAGCAGAAAACTTGTCGGCTTCGAAATGATTGACAGAGGCATTGCGCGTCAGCATTATGAAATTGTGAATGCTGATGGAATCGTTATTGGTCATGTTACTTCGGGCACGCAATCGCCATCGCTTCAGAAAGCAATCGGGATGGGATATGTTGCAAAAGAATTTTCAGGAGAAGGAACGGAGATTTTTATCCGCATCCGTGATAAGACGTTGAAAGCACAGGTAGTTAAAGTTCCGTTTTATAAAAAATAAATCAGCCACAAATTGCACAAATTAATTTGTGCAATTCGTGGCAGCAAAAAATCAGCAGAAACAACTCTCCGGACTATGAGCGAACCCAACTCAGACAAGTTAAAGATTGATGCTTGCTTTTCTCCGTTCCTCTATCCGGTGTATGAGGATAATAACAGCATTGTTGTCATCATAGATATTCTTCGAGCCACGTCTGCCATCTGCACTGCGTTTGAACACGGTGCTGAAAAAGTTATTCCGGTGGCGAGCATTGATGAGGCGAGAGAATTCAAGAAGCAGGGTTATTTAGTCGGGGCTGAAAGAAACGCAGTTGCTGTAGAAGGATTTGATTTCGGCAATTCACCATATAGTTACATGGGAGAGCGGGTGAGGGGCAAGACGATTGTCATCACCACCACTAACGGAACACAGGCGATACAGACCGCGCGGCATGCATACAAAGTTGTCATCGGTTCGTTTCTGAATATTGACGCGCTTTGTGAATGGCTCGTGGAAGAAAACAGGAATGTTTTACTGTTATGTTCCGGCTGGAAAAATAAATTCAACCTCGAAGATGCTTTGTTTGCCGGAGCTGTGACAGAAAAAATTTCTTCTCTCACCACAAACTTTCAGCATGGCGATGCCTGTCTTGCCCTGAAATATCTTTATCAGCTTGCAGAGAAAGACCCGAATAAATTTCTGAATCACTCTTCACACAAGGAACGTTTGGCAAGATTGAATCTGAAAAAAGACATCAGGTATTGTCTTACCCCGAATCAGACAAAGGTGATTCCCGTGCTCAAAGGAAATGTGTTGGTGAAACTTGAAAAAGAATTTTCTGCCGTCAGTTGATGAAGAAAGTTCTGTTTTTTTCTTTTGTATTTATATTTTTAATTCTTCCTGACGGAAATATTTTTTCCTGGGGTTTCTGGGCGCACAAAAAAATAAATCACATGGCGGTGTTCACACTGCCGCCCGGGATGATTGGATTTTATAAAACCAATATTGATTACATCACCGACCACGCAACAGACCCGGACATGAGAAGGAATGTAATGAAGGAAGAAGCGCCCCGCCATTACTTTGACACGGACCATTACGGTGAACACACTTTCGATTCGGTTCCGAAATTCTGGAAAGATGCTGTGGCGAAGTACACAGAAGATTCACTCGAAGCGTACGGAATTGTTCCGTGGCACATCGTGAAAATGACTTACGCACTCCAAAATGCATTTGAAGAAAAAGATGTTTACAAAATTCTGAAGTGCAGTGCCGACCTCGGGCATTATGTTGCCGATGCGCATGTGCCCCTTCACACAACTGAAAATTACAACGGGCAGTTGACCGACCAGATTGGCATTCACGGATTCTGGGAATCGCGGATTCCCGAATTGTATGGCGACAGGTATGATTACTTTTCGGGCAAGGCAAACTACATTGACAAGATACAAATTTATTCCTGGAAAATTATTGAAGAAAGTTTTTCAGCGGTTGATTCAGTGCTTCGTTTCGAAAAAAAATTAAGCGCTGATTTTCCTCCGGATAAAAAGTACAGTTTCGAGCAGCGCGGCAATTCGATACAGAAAGTTTTTTCAAAAGAGTACACAGGTAAATACCATGAAATGCTGAGCGGCATGGTTGAACGCAGAATGCAGCAGGCAGTTCAGCGTGTCGGCTCTTTCTGGTTCACTGCATGGGTAAATGCCGGAAGTCCTGATTTATATCATATCGAGCTGAAAAAACTTACAAAATCAGAAAAAGACAGCATCAAAGCACAAGAGGCGCTTTGGAGAACAGGCAGGTTGAAAAATAAAGGGCATGAAGATTAATTGTAAAGTGAAAAACCCTATATTTGCAATACCATTATCAGGCAATTCACCCAGCAATAAGCCACGTCTGTAAAAATAATTTTCAGGAGTGACTGAAAATTGATAAGTTGCAACTCTGATAATTCATCATACATTAACAAGGAACATTAATTTTTAAAACCAATAAACATGAAAACAACTAACTACAAAGAGACATTCAGAAAATTAATTTTTGTTCTGACCATTATTTCACTTTTTGTTTTTTCGGGCCAGAAAACTTATGCCACCCATTGTGCGGGCGCTGATTTACAATTCTGCTGGGTTGGTCCGGGTGTAAATGATTACATGTTTACATACATATTTTACAGAAACTGCGGAAGCCCAGCAAATTGGACTCCTGCTCCTGCTCCCGGCAGCGTAACGGTACGGATATATTCTGCTTCCTGCGGAATGACTTTAACTGCCAACTTACTCCAAGCGCCTGCGCCCAACGGTACGGAAGTTTCACTTGCCTGTGGCAGTGTGGTAACTTCATGCAATAACGGAACGGTTCAGGGATACAGAAGATGGGTTTATACAGGACTGTATACTTTGCCGGCACAGTGCACCGACTGGCAATTCAGCGTTGATGTAAATGCACGCAACGAGAATATTACTACGCTTAATGACCCCGGTGGTCAAAGTTTAACTGTGGTTGCGACTTTAAATAATATTTTAGCTCCGATTGATTGTTCGCCCGGTTTTTCCAATCCTCCGCTTGCATTCCTTTGTGTTAATCAGCAGATGACTTATAATCACGCTGCCATTGATGCAGACGGTGACTCTCTTGTTTACACACTTGTTGGTTCTCTGCAAACAATCGTGCCCAACAATATTCAGCCTGTTGATTATCTTTTTCCGTTTTCGGCAACCAACCCTATATCAACAGCGCCTCCCGGCATAGTTGTAAATCCGCAAACCGGTGAAGTAACCCTGACGGCTACAGGAAACGGAGAACTCGGTGTTATGGCTTTCCGTGTTGATGAGTACAGAAACGGTCAACTGATTGGAAGCGTGATGCGGGATATGCAGGTGTATGTTATTGTTTGCACTAACAACGTCCCGGCTGCATCCGGCTTAAACAACACGACAAATTATTCGGCAACAATCTGTCCGAACATCCTGTCCTGTTTCACAATCAATTCAAGTGATGCTAATCTGGGCGACACCGTAAGCATGAGTTGGAACAACGGCATTCCAAGCGCAAGTTTTGTAGTGACCGGCTCTCCGCTTCCCATTGGAACTTTCTGCTGGACACCTACTGTGTCTGATGTCGGACTCAATGTATTTACTGTTCAGGTGCAGGACAATGCCTGTCCGATTGTCGGCTCACAGACATTTACATATTCTATTAATGTTGCTCCGCTGCCTGTTATTCAAACCACAGGCGACCAGTCAATTTGTGCAGGGAATTCGGCAACCATCGGAGCATCGGGGGCGGTATCGTATCAATGGTCTCCTCCTGATTTCCTGAATACAACGAGCGGTCCTTCGGTAACATCAACACCTTTATACACTCAACAATATACGGTGACCGGTACAAGCGCTGAAGGATGCACGGGAACCACAACGGTTTCTGTCATCGTTAATCCAAACCCGATTTTGTTCTATCCATCCAACCCGACAATCTGTTCGGGAGGAAGCATTGTAATTAATGTTACGGGAGCTGACTATTATACATGGACACCGCTAACCGGAATCATAAACAACAATCCGGAATATTCGCAGGTAACGGTTTCATTGACTTCAACACAATCCTACACCGTTGTAGGTTATACTCTTGAAGGATGCTCGGCATCGGCAACGATAACGGTTACAGTAAATCAGAATCCTGTTCCGGTTGTCAGCAGCAACTCTCCAATCTGTGCCGGCACAACACTAACGCTTTCCGCAACAGGCGGCACAGGATATTCATGGACAGGTCCGAACAGCTTTACTTCTTCTTCTGCGACACCGAGCATCACCGGTGCAACCGTTAGTGCATCCGGAATTTACACTGTTGTTGTAACGGATGCAAACACATGCCAGGGCACAGGAACGGTGAGCGTAACTGTTAATGCTAACCCTGTTCCTGTGGTGAGCAGCAACTCACCGGTTTGTGCCGGAAGCACACTTACGCTTTCTGCAAGCGGTGGAACAACTTATTCCTGGACAGGACCGAACAGTTTCACTTCGAATTCTGCAAACCCGAGCATTCCTTCTTCAACTGTTGCTGCAACCGGAATTTATACTGTGGTTGTAGGTGATGCAAATAATTGCAGCACTTCGGCAACATTCAGTGTAACGGTTAATGCGAATCCTGTTCCTGTTCTCGGAAGCAACTCTCCGATTTGTGACGGCTTCACACTGAACCTCACCGCAAGCGGTGGCACAACTTATTCATGGACGGGACCGAACAGTTTCGTTTCTGCACAGCAGAATCCTTCCATCGGAAGCGCTTCACCGGCTGCGACAGGAATTTATACTGTTGATGTAGGTGATGCCAATAACTGTCATACCATCAGCACACTGAGCGCAACTGTAAATCCGAATCCGACTCCTGTCATTTCTCCATTGGGACCGACCACTTTCTGCGATGGCGGTTCAGTATTACTCGATGGCGGTTCATACAGCCAGTATCAATGGAACACGACACCAACACAGGCGACTTCGTCAATCACAGTTTCTGAAACATCAACATTCGACTTGCAGGTTTGGGATGCTAACGGCTGCACTGCTGTTTCCTCGCCCATCACCATCACAGTAAATCCGAATCCTGTTCCTGTGATTTCCCCGATGGGACCGACTACCTTCTGCGATGGCGGCTCTGTTCTTCTCGATGGCGGTGCATACAGCCAATATCAGTGGAACACGACACCGACACAAGCGACATCTTCCATCACTGTTTCTGAAACATCAACCTTCGATTTGCAGGTTTGGGATGCTAACGGATGCACCGGAACTTCAGCTCCCATCACCATCACTGTAAATCCGAATCCGGTTCCTGTCATCACACCTGACGGACCAATCAGCTTCTGCATCGGAGGAAATGTTAATCTCGATGGCGGAACATGGGTTGCATATTCATGGAGCGGCTTGGGCGAAACAACTTCTTCCATCAACGTAAGCCAGACAAGAACGGTTGATGTTACGGTTACAGATGCTAACGGATGTGTCGGAACTTCTGCTCCACTGACGGTTACCGTGAACCCGCTGCCTCCTGCCGTGGTTACTCCCGCAGGTCCCGTGTTGATTTGCTCGAACAACCCTGCAACACTTTCTGCCAACACGGCTCCGGGTTACACTTACCAATGGTATAACAACGCTGTTGAAATTCCGGGCGCAACAAGCAGCGATTATATTGCTTCGGCAACAGGTCTCTACTCCGTGAGAATCATTGATGCCAACGGCTGCACATCGCTTTCGAATGAAGTGCAGGTAATACAAGGCGTGGGACCGGTGGTCACCATCGTTGCATCGCCCGGCATCGGCTGCCTGCTCAACACCATCTTTATCGGCTACGGACCTCAGGACATTACGCTTACCGCTATGCCTCCGGCTGCCGCTTACTTATGGTCAACCGGTGCAACAACACAATCCATTTCTGTTACCGAGCAGGGTAATTATTCTGTTATTGCTTATGACATTAACGGATGCCCTTCGCCCAGCCCCGGTATTCTTTCGCCTCCCATTAACATAGTGGACATCCGCTGCGGGCACGATTTAAGAAAAATAATTCTGTGCCATGTTCCGGAAGGAAACTTCGACAACCCGCAAACCATTTGCATCGGAGAGCCGGCAATCGAGCCGCACCTGCGCCTGCACCGCTGGGACTGCCTTGGTCCGTGCAGCTTGTATTACAACCGCAGCACTGTGATTGATGTTGGCAACTTCTATGTGATTCCGACTCCCAATCCGTTCGACAATGCTTTCACACTGCATATTCTCACTACGGAATATGTGAACGCTGTTATTGTAAACGTGTTCGATGTAACGGGTAGATTGGTGGAGCATCATGCTGACGTGAACGAGCAAACCGAAATCGGAGCCACGCTGAAAGCCGGTGTTTACATTGCCGAAGTGCGGCAGGGCGACAACCGACAGGTGCTGCAGATTGTGAAATCGAAGTAAGTTTACTTAGCCCTATAATATAAGGCGTCCTGATAATTATCGGGGCGCCTTTTTTGTTTTCAATGGTGTGGTTTCTTTTAAGTGCCATCAGGTGAAAAGAACACTTGCCAGCACAGAAGTTAAGGATTTAAGAATTGAAAATCGGGTAGTGGCTCAATTTGATTTTGTTTAATAAAAAATATTGCCACAGATTCACAGATTAAAAAATTAAGGGCGGTTCCAAAAATTCAAAAATGAAAAAACTTTTACCACATAGCACATAGAAAACATAGTAATTTCACATAGAACTATGTGTTTCCCTTATGTGAACTATGTGTCTATGTGGTTAAAAAATGAATATTTAGAACTGCCCTTAAATCAAAAAAATAATCTGTGAATCTGTGGCAAACATTAAACTGAGCCACTACCGGGTTCAGGTTTGGGTTCAGATTGCCTTTGCGGAACTTCAAAAAACCAATACTGGTTTTCAAATCTCCAATACTGGTTTTGCAATCACCAATACTGGTTTTCCCATCTCCGGTACGGGACCTCTTTTCTCCCGCACGGAAGCTCTCCTCTCCGGCACGGGTTTTCAAATCTCCTGTACGGTGCTTCTTACTTCCATACAATTCCTGCTTTCTCCCGTACAGTTCTTCTCATCTCCTATACGGGAGATTACAAAACCAATACTGGTTTTCCAATCACCAATACTGGTTTTCCAATCACCAACACTGGTTTTCCAATCTCCCGTACGGGATTTTCAATCTCCCGTACATTTTATTACTTTAAATCTCTGATTATAAGCATCTTATCAAATACTACGAATAAATTAATGCTTTTACGAATTTACCTGACATTAATAGATTACGTTTGCGCCATACAAATTTAAACCCCCAAAGACCAAATGGCAAAGCAAGATTATTTACCCGATGAAATTGATGACCTCGATACCTGGTACCAGACCTGGCAAAACAACATTGCCGCTGTCTTAGCCGCGCTGGGCTTGCCGCTGACGCATGCTGACGCGGTGAAAGTAAAAGTTACCAAGGAGCGCGATTCATTTCAGAAATGGAAAGATAAAAAAGCCGAGGCGGTGAGCTTTTCGGATATTTTTAAAGCCGACCGTAAAGCCACAGAAGCTGTGGTGAGACCGTACAGTAAAAATTTAAAAACCACCACCGGCTACACCCCGGCTATCGGTGACACCATCGGCATCGAAGGTCTGGAAGAAAGCGTTGACCCTGCCACCGCCAAGCCCGTCATCAAGGGCAGCTACACGGGCGGTGAAGGAGTGCTTAAATTTAAAAACCATAAAGCAGCGCGCAGCGTTCGTTTCACCAGCAAGCGCGGCAGCGAAACCGCTTTTACTTACCTCGCTGATGATACCAATTCGCCTTATCCCGATGCGCGCGCCAATATTGACCCGGCTAAGCCCGAAACCCGCGAGTACATCGGGCAGTATGTGAATGTTGACGGAGACCTTATAGGATTTCCGAGCGATAAAATTACCATTACCTTTCCGGCTGCTTAACAGGGCTCACGTACATTAAGAAATCCCTTCCCGGTTTTTTTCGGGAGGGATTTTTTTCTTAGTGCTATCTTTGAAAAAACTGTCAACCTATTTCAGGACGACTCAGAGGAAAGAATTACTTTTGGGAAAAATATTTAAGTTGAAAAACATTTTACACTTAAGAAATAAATTTAGTTTTTAATTTTGTGTTCAACATTGTATGCCGACTGTCTTAAGAATTCGTTCGTTCAGATTTCATTTTTATTCCGATGAAAGAAATGAGCCGCCACATATACATGTTGCCACGCCTGAGGGAGAATGTAAATTCTGGTTGTCTCCCGTAATGCTTGCATCATCAAGGAATGTTGCTCCGCATGTTGTAAGAGAAATGGAAAAGTTAGTTTATGAAAACCGAGGATATTTAATAGAAAAGTATGAAGAAATCCACAAACAATAATGAAGCGTTAGTCGCTGAAGCGGTGGCGCTGTCTGCCTGGGCTGAAGGCAGAAAAATATTTATTGAACTCACCGATGGCAGGGTTATCAGTTTTCCTGCCGACCGTTTTAAGTTGCTTAAGAAAGCGAGCGAGAAAGAATTAAAGGAAGTTGTTCTGCGCCTCAATGGATTTGCTTTGCGCTGGGAAAATCTTGATGAGGATATTACGGTGAAGGGAATATTAGCAGGCAACTTTCAACTGCCACAGGCTTAACGCAAAACAATCTTATGCGCAGCACGCGCTCACGGAGATTTGGGGAATGAATTACTTTTGGGAAAAATGTGGCGGATGAAAAGAACATCTGAGAGCACAGAAATTTACCTGTGCAAAAAGAAAAACATGAAAAAAATTCTAATATTTTTCCTCGTCTTGTTTATTGCAACCGAAGTATCTTTTGCACAAAGCAAAACCCCTTATCAAATTTCAGTCGATGTGCAAAGCAAAAGAATTGACTCTTTGCAAACACTGCTCAAAAAAGATAAACCCGACACCAACAAAGTAAATAACCTCAACGCGCTTG
This sequence comes from Bacteroidia bacterium, assembly GCA_035293345.1. Taxonomy (GTDB): domain Bacteria; phylum Bacteroidota; class Bacteroidia; order AKYH767-A; family 2013-40CM-41-45; genus 2013-40CM-41-45. Next base: position 1,306 of record DATDOJ010000139.1, on the reverse strand, counting down.
CAAAGGAATTGTGGTACAGCAAAACCGATACTGTCATCATCCTTGGCAATCAGGCATTATCACTTGCAGAAAAACTGCAATGGAAAAAAGGAATTGCAAATTCACTTGGTAACCTTGGCGTATATAATCATATCAATGGCGATTACACCAACGCTCTTGACTTTTACTTAAAAGCATTAAAGCTCGATGAAGAATTAAACAATAAAATCGGAATATCAAAACGTCTCAACAATATAGGGGTTACCTATATGAATCAAGGTAACTATCCCAAAGCACTGGACTATTATTTCAAGGCATTGAAAATAGATGAAGAACTCAGTGATAAAAATGCAATCGCAATCCAACTCAGGAACATTGCAGAACTCTATTACCACCAAGCTGATTACCCAAAAGTATTAGACTACTATTCTAAGGCGTTGAAAATTTACGAAGAACTAAAAGACAAACAAGGAATTTCAGATTGTTACAGCTATATTGGAAGTATTTATATGAACCAAGGCAATTATCCTGAAGCATTGAAAAATTATTTTGCTGCGTTGAAAATCTCTGAAGAAACGAAAGACAAATCAGCAATTGCTAATTGTTACAGCAGTATCGGAATGGTTTATCAAGCCCAACGCAATTATTCCGAAGCATTGAAAAATTATTTCGCTGCATTGAAAATTTCTGAAGAACTAAAAGACAAATCAGGAATTTCTAGTTGTTACAACATTATTGGAATGGTTTATCAAGAACAAGGCAACTATCCCGAAGCATTGAATAATTTTTTTATTGCATTGAAAGTTTTTGAAGAACTAAAAGACAAGAGAGGAATTTTTAGTTGTTACAATTCTATCGGAATAGTCTATTATATGCAGGGCAATTACTCTGAAGCGGTGAAGATTTATTTTGATGCGTTAAAAATTTCTGAAGAACTAAAAGATAAGAGAGGAATTTCTAATGGATATGTCAATATCGGAATGGGTTATGCAGCCCAGAGCAATTATCCTGAAGCATTGAAATATTATTTCTCTGCGTTGAAAATTTCTGAAGAACTAAAAGACAAAGAAGGAATTTCTTATTGTCACATAAATATCGGACATGTTTATGCATCCCTACATAATTATTCCGAAGCGTTGAAAAATTGTTTTGCCGCCTTGAAAATAAAAGAAGAAATGGAAGATAAAAGAGGAATTTCTACTTGTTACCAAAGTATCGGAATACTATATGAAGCTCAGGGCAATTATTCCGAATCATTGAAGAATTATTTCGCTGCGTTGAAAGTAACAGAAGGAATGGAAGGCAACGGTGGAACTTCTTATTATTA
>DATDOJ010000138.1:0-2422 GCA_035293345.1 Bacteroidia bacterium | reverse complement strand
GGTGAACTTTATGTTGGAGGCAGGTTTGAATACGCAGGCGGAATTCTTGCAAACCGTATTGCGAAATGGTCTCCGATTGCAGGAATTGAAATGTACTCGCCTGATAACAGGTTTAATTTTTTCCCTAACCCTGTTTCCTCTCAATTAAGTTTCTCTTTTCCTGAAACGGAAAACTATTTTCTCACTATAAAAAATACATTGGGCGAAACAATTCTTATTAAATCTGTTACGGAAAAAGAATTTTCCGTTGATGTAAAAGATTTTCCATCTGGAATTTATTTTGTCACCGTGACAGATGACCCCGCAATAAGCGGGGCAAGAATGAAAAATGTGGCGGTGAAGAAGTTTGTGAAGATGTAAACTTCTACTGTTACAGGGCTTTTTTTGTTTGTGGAAATAAATGTGCAACTTTGGGGAAGAAATTTTAAAGGAGTTGAAATGAAAAGGAAATTATTTTTTTCGGTATTAATATTTTTCCTGTCGGTTGCAGCGGTTGTAAATAGCAATGGACAGAATTACATAGTAGGAGTTCCTGTTAATGATTCATTGCAATACTTCGGATATGGAGCAAACCAAACTTGCTATCCCGATCCGGAAAAATGCGCTATGTTTCCATTAAGTATGGTAACAGGAGTAAATCATGTTTTTATCGTTGCAGGAGTTTCGCAGGATTCTGTAATACTACAGGTAAATACCGATACCATTCACACGGGAGATACAATTTCACCTCCTTACTTTTGTTTATATTTTCCATACAATAGTGGTGGAATGGTTGGTTCCTTCAAGGCAATCGGAACGCCTCAGGTTGCCGGTGAGGTTTATAATTGTAACTGGGGGCTTTGGCTCTCTGACCTTGGAATATGTCCTGAAAACCTGGGTGCATTAGCTTCTGCTCAATGTACGGTACAGGTTTCAACGCTTTCAAATGAAATTACTGCTGACATAAATAACATCGTACTTTTCCCCAATCCAGCTTCCTCTCAACTAAATTTCTCTTTCACCGAAGCAGGAAATTATTTTCTCACCATAAAAAATACATTGGGCGAAACAATTTTTGTTAAGTCAGTCACAGAAAAAGAAATTTCTGTTGATGTAAAAGATTTCCCTGCGGGAATTTATTTTGTTACTGTGACAGATAAGAAGGAAAACAGGGTGACGAGGAAGTTTGTGAAGATGTAACAAGCGTCTTGCGCGAAGCTTTTTATTTTTGTTAGCAAAGCAACCTTTCATTCTCTTAATTCATCCGATTAGTATTGAATAATTCAAAAACAAAATCCCATGAAAAAAATTACTTCTCATTCCGGAAAATATTTTTTCATCACAGCGTTCAGTTTATTTTTTATGCTGAATGTTTCCGCGCAGAACATTGACAGCACAGTGGCGGCATGTTATCCGTTTGACGGAAATGCTCTTGACAGAAGCGGCTACGGGCATCATGGAACGGTTATCGGTGCAACACTTTCCAACGACCGTTTCGGAAATCCCAACAGTTGTTATTACTTCAACGGCTCTTCAGATTATATTGCCGTTCCGGTTTTCGGCACCATTGTTCCCACAGACGAAATCACCATTTCATTTTGGGCAAAATCCGATTCGTCCGATTATTCTTCTGCATTTATTTTATCACCCGATGATAATAATGACCGTTTCAGTATCTCTGTTGATTATATTTTCAGTTCCAGCAACGCTGTCTATTGGGATTACGGAGACATTTTCACAGGCGGGCGTTGTGCTAATCTCAACTTACCTTTCATTTCTCAGTGGGCGCATTATGTCTGCACCTCCAGTGCAAGTCAGAATGCGATGCAGGTTTTTAAGGATGCCAGCGTGGTGGCTTCCTGCAACACACATTCAACCATTGTGAACAGAAGCAGAACATTATTTATCGGTGGCGATGGTTTGACGCTGCAGCATTATCATGGATTCATTGATGATGTAAGAATCTATAACCGTGTTCTTTCATCATCAGAAATAGCAGACCTTTTCAACAATGCTCCCATTTGTCCTCTCCAGGTGGGCATCAATGAAATGCCTCAGGAAAATTTATTCGCTCTCTTTCCCAATCCCGCTTCCTCAGTGCTAACGGTATCTTTAGCCGGAACTTCGGATTACATTGTATCCATCAGCAATGCCATGGGGCAAATTCTTTTTCAAACACAAGCTAAAAAACAATTATTTGTTGATGTAAAAGCATTTCCTGCGGGGATTTATTTTGTTACAGTCGCAGATGGAAAGAAAAATACGGCAGTGAAAAAGCTTGTGAAGATGTGAAGTTTTCCTTTCGCGGGGCTTTTTTGGTTTGTCACATGAAATGATAAATTTTGTATAATAAATTAAAACTCGCTTGATATGAAAAAAATATTTCTGCAATTCATAGTTGTGTTTTTCATGGCGGGTAATTTACCTGCACAAATAACTTTTC
>DATDOJ010000137.1:0-2073 GCA_035293345.1 Bacteroidia bacterium | reverse complement strand
CCCGCCATTATTGCCGCCCTTCCAAAAGTCGTTTTTGTTTTTTCTATTGCTATAGCCATAACTTTAATTTTTAAAAATTATTATTTATCATTAGCGTCCTAAAGACAAAAATAAAAGTTCTTTGAAATTATTGTAGTTACTGCGATTGCTGAGAAAAAAGAGTTCAAACGATTTCAGCGGAAATGATTTTTTTGCTTGTTATGAATACAGGCAAATATATTTTTTCCCAAGTAGTTTCGTTTTTGGACCCAAACGATTTCAAAAAATGTGTTGATAAACATAAGGGAAATTACAAGGTCAAGACATTTTCGTGCTGGCATCAGTTATTGTGTATGATGTTCGGACAGCTCGGCAACCGAGATAGTTTGAGCGACTTGTTGCTTTGCCTCAACACGCAACAAAAAAGTTGGTATCACTTGGGATTGGGTAACAGCATTTCAAAATCAAATTTAGCCTATGCCAATGAACATCGCAATTGGCGGATATTTTCAGATTTTGCTTCTGTCTTAATTTCACAAGCGCGAAATATTTCCGAGGAAAAATCAGATTTGAAATTTGTTTCTGAAAATCCTGTTTATGCCATTGACACCACTACCATTGATTTATGTTTGAGTGTGTTTTGGTGGGCAAAATTTCGCAAGCAAAAAGCAGCCGTCAAATTACACACGCAACTGGACATTAAAACAGAAATTCCGTGTTTCATTCACATTACAGATGGAAAAATTCACGAAGTAAATGTGCTGGATATTATCCTCTATGAAACAGGTGGTTTCTACATTATGGACAGAGGTTTTGTTGATTTTGAACGGTTGTTCCGCATTGAACAGAACAAAGCGTATTTTGTAACAAGAGCCAAAATCAACATGAATTTCAGAAGGGTGTATTCAGTAAAAGCGGATAAAACCAACGGAGTGTTATGCGACCAAACTATTATGCTTGTCAATTACTACGCAGAAAAAGAATATCCGCAACATCTCAGGCGCATCAAATATTTTGATGATGAAACTCAAAAAACTTTTGTTTTCTTAACCAATAATTTTGAATTATCAGCGCTGCAAGTTACACTGCTCTATAAGCATCGCTGGAAAATAGAATTGTTCTTTAAATGGATAAAACAACACCTGAAAGTAAAATCCTTTTGGGGATACTCTGAAAATGCTGTAAAGATTCAAGTGTATTGCGCCATCATCTCTTTTTTAACCGTTGCAATCATGAAATACAAACTCAAACTCAAGCAAACCAATTACGAAATATTACAGATTTTGAGCATGACGCTTTTGAACAAAATACCCATCAATCAACTGTTTCAGGATGCTTCACTACAAAATTTCAAAGAACAAAATTATAATCAGTTAAAAATGTTCTAACTATATTAGGACGCTAATGATTGGAAATTTATTCTTTCCAGTTTTTATGAGTAATGTGGGCTGCCACCGGTGTGCTTTTTGATTCTCTTTCCATCATTCGTTCCGCCAACCATTGAAACCATTCGTGGAAAGTGTCCCGTTGATGATCGATGCGATAATCAGCAACATACTTTTTTAATTTTCTCCATGAAATTACTATTGGACCGCTGAAAAAATCATCTATCACGGATAAACTTATTTCATTCCGGAAAACCAGGATTCCTAAACTTTCCCAGGTGCCGAGCCATAAAAGAACAAAGTTGTTGTTTTCGCCAAGCAAGCTTTCAATTTCCTTTTTTGAAAGACCTTCGGGTAAGTTCAATATAATGCCATACGCTTTCATAAATTCACTGGTTTGAAAAGAACGGGCAAGTAAAAGTTCCGCTTCGCGGGAGCGTTGTTTCTGCATGACACGGATTTGCAATCCGGCAAAAATCACACCGCAAACAATGGCGAAAGTTGAAACAAAACTTAACATTATCGGGAGTTCCATAGGTGCGAATAACGAATTGCTGCGAATCTTTTCTTCGCTTATTTTACACATTTGCACAGGAATATTCCCTGTTCAGCCGCGCAATGTGAGCAAGCGAGATTTCTTTCGGGCATTCCGCTTCACATGCGCCTGTGTTGGTGCAGTTTCCGAAACCAGCGTCATCATGGGCTTTCA
>DATDOJ010000136.1:0-7545 GCA_035293345.1 Bacteroidia bacterium | reverse complement strand
CTGCGCATCACGGATCCCTTCAGTAAGATTGGTGGTGAAGCTCAACCGCTTTTGTTCCACGTTTCGGTGAAAAAGCGAATCAAGATGCGGCTCATAAATTGGCACGATACCTTTCTGCATCTTTTTTACTTTCTCAGCATTGTTGTCAACACAAATCACATGGTTGCCGGTTTCCGCGAAACAAGTTCCGGTAACCAATCCAACGTATCCTGTTCCTATTACTGCTATGTTCATTCTTTTTCAATAATTATTAATCCGTTTTATACCTGTTTTCCGCGTCATCAGTGTTCTATTTATTTGCAAATTCTAAAACCCCATCACAAATATATTTTAACATCTCCTCATCCATCTCAGTATGTATTGGAAGCGAGATTACACTCTCGCAAAGTTTTTCTGTCACAGGAAAATCTCCTTGTTTGTATCTACTATCTGTGTAAGCTTTCTGCATGTGAAGCGGAACGGGATAATAAACCATAGCGGGAATATTTTTTGTCGCAAGAAAATCTTTCATCACAAAGCGGTCAATATTTTTTGTCTGCAAAGTGTATTGGTGGAAAACGTGTGTTGAATAAGAAGCACGTTTTGGAGTGACAAGTTTTGCATTTCCAGCAAACGCTTTATCATAATAATCTGCTACAGCTCTGCGTGCAGCAGCGTATTCGTTAAGATGTTTTAATTTGATTCGAAGAATCGCTGCCTGCATGCTGTCCAGCCGTGAGTTGACACCAATGGAATCGTGATAATATAATTTTGACTGACCGTGATTGGCAATCATCCGGCATTTTGCTGCAACTGCATCGTTATTCGTGAACAGTGCTCCGCCATCTCCATAGCCGCCAAGATTTTTTGAAGGAAAAAAAGAGGTCGTGCCGATGTTTCCGAGCGTTCCTGCTTTTTGTTTTCGCCCGTCAGAAAAAACATAATCTGCTCCGAAGGCTTGTGCATTGTCTTCAATGATAAACAGATTATTTTTTTTAGCGATGTCAAGCAATTCTTCCATCTGTGCGCATTGCCCGAACAAATGAACCGGAACAATTGCTTTTGTGCGTAGAGTAATTGCTGCTTCAACTGCTTTCAGATCAATGCAAAATGTTTCCGGGTCAACATCAACGAGCACGGGAGTTAATTTCAACAGCGCTATAACTTCGGCAGTAGCAACATATGTGAAATTTGCAGTGATGACTTCATCTCCCTGCTGCAATCCCAAACCCATCATGGCAATCTGCAATGCATCCGTTCCATTGGCACATGGAATAACATGCTTTACTCCTAAATATTTTTCGAGATCCGACTGAAATGTTTTTACTTCCGGTCCGTTGATGAAAGCGGTGGAATGAATAACGTCAAGCACTGCTTTATCAATCTCGCCTTGTATTTTTTCATACTGCGAGAACAGGTCAACCATCCGGATATTTTTCATAGTTTTCTTAAGAGTTTGCGAAGATAATATTTCGGGGTGACTGACGTTTGGGAATTCCGATAGAACTGATTTCCATAACTTCGCCCGCAATGAAACATATTAGCTTTTGGCTTTTGGCTTTTGGCTTTTGCCTGATAACTTCAATCGGATATTCGCAAAAAGCATCGCGCGATTCTTCTGAAAAAGTATTTATGCTTGCTCCGTCATTTGCATATCAGTTGCCGGGAGGAAATCTTGAAGACAGGTTTGGATATAACTTTAATGTGGGCGGAAGTTTTATGCTTAAGACAAAAAGCAATTTGCTGTTCGGAGTGGAAGGACAATTTTTATTTGGCGACCAGGTGAAAGAAAATCATATTCTCGACAGCATCAGCACGCAGCAGGGTTTTGTCATTGGAACCAATGGCGGCTATGCGGATATTTTTCTTTTCGAGCGCGGATTTCATTTTCTTGTGAAGGCAGGAAAAGTTTTTTCTTTGATAAGTCCGAATAAAAATTCCGGTGTTATGGCAACAATCGGTGTTGGATTGCTGCAACACAAAATCAGGATTCAGAATGATGATGGAAATGCTCCGCAGGTTTCGGGTGATTATGTGAAGGGATATGACCGTCTCACCAACGGTCTTTCTTTGACTGAGTCCATTGGCTGGCTGTATCTCGGCAACAATCGTATCGTTAATTTTACTTTCGGTTTTGAATTCACGCAGGCATTCACAAAAAACAGACGGTCATATAATTTCGATGAGATGAGAAAAGATGAAACAGAACGTGTTGATTTGCTTTATGGTTTTCGTGTATCGTGGATTATTCCGTTCCGCAAAAGAGTTCCGAAAGAATTTTATTACAACTAAAAAAAGTTAGCCGTCAGCCAAAGGACTGATTCGTCCTCTGGCGAACAGATTCGCAGATAAAAAATAAATTGAAATGAATGTTTGGCTTTATGATACTTTTATTTTTTTCTACCAGATTGGAATCCGCATTGCTGCCTTATTCGGCAATCAAAAAGCAAAACAATGGATTGACGGAAGAACAAATATTTTTCAAAAAATTAAAGACGTACTTTTCAAAGGCGAGCAACTTGTTTGGTTTCACTGTTCTTCTCTTGGAGAATTTGAACAAGGACACCCCGTAATTGAAAAACTCAAAACCCTGAACCCTGAACTCAAAATTGTTTTGACTTTTTATTCTCCCTCCGGTTATGAAGTGAGAAAGAATTATCAGGGAGCTGATTTTGTTTGTTATCTGCCATCAGATACAAAAGGAAATGCAAAACAATTTGTTGAGCTCTTAAAACCGCAGGCGGTATATTTTGTCAAGTACGAATACTGGCATCATTATTTTCATGCACTGAAAGAAAGAAGTATTCCTCTCTATATTGTCTCTGCAATCTTCCGTGATAACCAGGTGTTCTTTGCATGGTATGGAAAGTTTTTCAGAGAGATGCTGAACTGTGTCACGAACTTTTTTGTTCAGGATGAATCATCTCTTAAAAAATTGAATGAACTAGGATTCGCCAATGCAACAGTAACAGGTGACACGCGTTTCGACCGTGTTGCTGAAATTGCAAGTCATCCGAAGGAAATTCCATTGATTGAAAAGTTTGCAGCCGGAAAAAAAGTAATTGTAGCGGGAAGCACTTGGCAGGAGGACGAAAAAATAATGTTCAATGTTCAATGCTCAATGTTCAATATTCAACTGGTTGTTGCTCCACACGATATTTCCGAAAGCAGGATTAATGAGATTGAAAATCTATTTTCTGGAAAGCAAAAAGTTCTCCGTTATTCAAAAGCCAACGAACAAAACATTTCTGATGCAGATGTTTTAATAATTGACAGTATCGGAATGCTTTCCTCGCTTTACAAATACGGATGGCTAACTTATGTTGGAGGTGGATTTGGAAAAGGCATCCACAATATTCTTGAGGCGGCTGTGTATGGCAAGCCGGTTTTCTTCGGACCGATATTTCAAAAAGCAAATGAAGCAAAAGCACTGATAGAAAAAGGCGGAGCGATTTCAGTTAACAATTCTTATGAATTGAAAAATCATATGGAGAAAATTTTAAAAGATAATTCCTCTTATTCCATTTCCTGTGAAGCAAGCAGAAAATATGTTTCAGAAAATGCAGGTGCGACAGAAAAAATAATTCAATTGACAAACAGAAACGGTAATTAGAAAAACTCCCGCAGATTTCGTAGATGTCCGCAGATTTTTTCTGCGTTAATCAGCGTTAGCTGTGGGAAACTAAACTGAGGTTCGTGGTTACAAAGTAATCTCCACCTGGTTCCTCAGCAGGTCATCAATCGTTTCTCTTTTCCTGATGAGTTGTGCCTTGCCTTTGTGCACCAAAACTTCTGCCGGGCGGAAACGCGAGTTGTAATTGTTGCTCATCGTGAATCCATACGCTCCTGCATTTTTGATTGCAAGAATATCTCCTTCGCGCGTTTCATTCATTTTCCTGTCCCAGCCGAAGGTGTCTGTTTCGCAGATGTAGCCGACAATAGTGTAAACGCGTTGCATGCCTGACGGATTGGAAACATTCACGATGTCGTGATACGCATCATAAAACATCGGGCGGATTAAATGATTCTGTCCTGAATCTACTCCGGCAAAAACAGTGGACAATGTTTGCTTGATGATGTTGACTTTCACAAGCAGCAATCCGCTTTCACTCACTAAAAATTTCCCCGGTTCAAACCAGAGTTCAAGGTTGCGACCATAGATTTTGCAGAAGTCAGTGAAGCGTTGCGACAATTCTTTGCCGAGTTCTTCCATGTCTGTTGTGACATCATCATTTTTGTAAGCTACTTTGAAACCGCTGCCGAAGTCAATGAACAGAAGCTCTTTGAAATTTTCTGCTGCGTCAAACAAAAGTTCTGCACCGCGGACAAATACTCCTGCATCGAGAATATCGGAACCTGTGTGCATGTGCAAGCCAATGATGCGAATGTTGTTTGTATTCACCACACGCTGAACATGACGCAACTGGTAAATCGAAATCCCGAACTTGGAATCAATGTGTCCTGTCTGGATGTGAACATTTCCTCCCGCTTCTATATGCGGGTTCACGCGAATGCAGCAGGGAACTGTGTTTCCGTACGTATGCCCGAATTGCTCGAGAATAGAAATGTTATCAATGTTTATCATCAATCCCATCTCAACACCCATTTTTATTTCTTCAAACGAAACGCAGTTGGGAGTGAAAAGGATTTCGGAAGGGGAGAAGCCGGCTTTCAAACCGAGCATGGCTTCCTGGATGGAAACCACATCAAGCCCTGCTCCCAACTGCTTGAGCAATTTCAGTACAGAAAGATTTGATAGCGCCTTGACCGCATATTTTATTTTCAGGTTCACGGTGCTGAATGCAGAAGTCATCTGCCTGTACTTCTCCTGAATTTTTTCCGCGTCATAAACATAAAGCGGTGTACCAAACTCGTTGCAGATGTCAGTGAGCTTAACTCCCCCAACATAATATTCGTTGTCTTTTAAAATCATGGTGCTAAAAGTATTTAAAATAAAAAGAGCGGATGTTTTGGCACCCGCTCTCTCAATGAAAACTAAATCAGATTAATGTTTATGATTCGGGTCGCTGTGGTCGTGGTCATGCTTATCGCCAGGTTTGCAAAGTCCGACTATCTTATGGAAAGTATCATGAAGTCCTGAAAGAAATTTCGTAATCTCTTCGTCCGAAACTTTGGCTTTAATCATAGCATCAAGCTTTTCACTGCCTGCAACGAGTTCACGTATTGCGGTGAGCATTTCGGGCTTGTTGAAATCGGCAGGAATTTTTGATGCGGCAAGTGCTTTTGCTTTCTCAGCCATTTCGCCTGAACGTTCCTTGATGGGTTTCAAATCACCTTCTTCAGAAGGATGGAATGTTGCTGCCATTACAGAATGGAATGCTTTTAATTCCGCCCAGTCCTTTGCCGATGCCTGAGCAGGTGCCTTCGCTTCGCTTTGTGCATTTGTTTTAACTGCGTACCCTGTAAGCAGTGCGATAATCATAAAGTATTTTGTTGCTTGTTTCATTGGTTTTGGTTTTGGGCAAATATAGGTTATGGGATGAATTCAACCTGAAAAAATAGATGCCACAGATTCACAGATTAAAAATAAATAAAAATAAACCACGGAGACACGGAGGACACTAAGACACACAGAGAATTCTCCGTGAAACTCTGTGCTCTCTGTGTCTCTGTGGTAAACCTTTTTTAATCTGTGAATCTGTTCGCCAAAGGACGGATTCGTCCGAAGGCGAATGGCATACTTTTCCTTTCCCATTAGCCAATTTGTCCTCTCTGTCTTGACGTTCACGACAATTCAACATAACTTCAATTGCTTTTCTTAGATGGCAACATCTTTGAAAGCTAGCATCCAGAAACCAGTAACCAGAATCCAGACCATGAACCTAAACCAATTCACCACCAAATCCCAGGAAGCCATTCAGCAGGCATCCGCTATGGCAGCAGCTAATGAACAGCAGTCCATTGAGCCGTCACATATTCTGAAAGGGATGCTGGAAGTGGACGAAAACATCATCCCGTTTTTATTCAGCAAGACGAATGTGAATATTGACATCATCACTTCCGCGCTCGACAAGCAAATTGCAAGCTATCCGAAAGTGAGCGGGGCGCAACAGTATTTATCTCAGGAGTCAAACAAACTTTTGACGAAAGCTGTTTCCACTGCAAAGGATATGAAAGACGAATACGTTTCTCTTGAACACTTACTTCTCACATTACTTTCAGTAAAAGACCCCGCATCACAAATGCTGAAAGATGCAGGACTCACAGAGAAAGATTTAAAAGCCGCCATCGCAGAATTAAGAAAAGGAAACCGCGTCACCAGCCAGAGCGCAGAAGAAACATACAATGCATTAAACAAATACGCCCGCAACTTAAATGAACTTGCAAGACAAGGAAAGCTTGACCCCGTCATCGGGCGCGATGAGGAAATCCGCAGAGTGCTGCAAATCCTTTCACGCAGAACAAAAAATAATCCCGTGCTGATTGGCGAACCCGGAGTTGGTAAGACAGCCATTGCCGAAGGACTCGCTCACCGCATCATCAACGGTGATGTTCCCGAAAATCTAAAGACAAAAAATATTTACGCCCTCGATATGGGTTCGCTCATTGCCGGAGCGAAATACAAAGGTGAGTTTGAAGAGCGTTTGAAATCTGTTGTCAAAGAAGTCATCGGTGCTGACGGACAAATCGTTTTGTTCATTGACGAGATTCACACACTCGTTGGCGCAGGCGCTTCGGAAGGAGCAATGGACGCTGCCAACATTTTAAAACCCGCTCTCGCCCGCGGAGAACTCCGCGCCATTGGTGCAACAACATTAAACGAATACCAGAAATATATTGAGAAAGACAAAGCCCTCGAAAGACGTTTCCAGAAAGTGCTCATCGAAGAACCCGACACGCAGGATGCCATTTCTATTTTGCGCGGACTCAAAGAGCGTTACGAAACCCATCACCGTGTGCGCATAAAAGACGAAGCCATTATTTCTGCAGTGGAGCTTTCGCAGCGCTACATCACCGACCGTTACCTCCCCGACAAAGCCATTGACCTCGTGGACGAAGCCGCTGCCAAGCTGCGCCTCGAAATGGATTCCGTGCCCGAAGAGCTGGACGAAATCCAACGCAAAATAATGCAGCTCGAAATCGAACGCGAAGCCATCAAGCGCGAGAAAGATGCGAAGCATCTCGGTCAGCTCAACGAAGAAATCGCCAACGCAACTGAACAACGCAACCAGTTGAAAGCAAAATGGGAATCGGAAAAGAAAATTGTCACCGCACTGCAGGATACAAAAGAAGAAATAGAAAACTTTAAGCTCGAAGCAGAGCAGTCCGAGCGCGCAGGCGACTACGGGCGCGTGGCGGAAATCCGCTACGGCAAAATAAAAGAAGCAGAAAAAAAACTTCACAAGCTCGAAGCCGAACTTAAAAACCAAAGCGGCACCGCCATGCTCAAAGAAGAAGTGGACTCCGAAGACATTGCCGAAGTCGTTGCGCGTTGGACAGGAATCCCCGTGAAGAAAATGCTGCAGAGCGAGCGCGAAAAACTTTTGCGCATGGAAGAAGAGCTGCACCACCGCGTCATCGGGCAACACGAAGCCATTGCCGCCC
>DATDOJ010000135.1:0-8099 GCA_035293345.1 Bacteroidia bacterium | reverse complement strand
ACGCTTGTCTTTCTTCTTCAACGCACACAACAACTTATTCCAGGAAGTCGCCAAGTTTCGAGCGGCAAGAAAAATGTGGGCGAACATCATGAAGGATTTAGGCGCAACCGATGAGCGCGCACAAATGCTGCGCTTCCACACACAAACAGGCGGCTCAACACTCACTGCACAGCAGCCGCTCAACAACATTGTGCGTGTAACAATACAAGCGCTCTCCGCTGTACTCGGAGGAACGCAATCACTTCATAGCAACGGATATGATGAAGCACTCGGACTTCCCTCGGAAGAAGCAGCAGGTATTGCAGTCCGCACCCAGCAAATTATTGCCCACGAAAGCGGAGCAGCCGACACAGCCGACCCGCTTGGCGGCTCGCATTATATCGAATCACTCACCGATGAACTGGAGAAAAAAGCTAAGGAAATTATTTCGAAGATTGACAAAATGGGAGGCGCAGTGAGCGCCATTGAGCAAGGATACATGCAACAGCAGATTGCTCAGTCATCCTATCACTATCAACAACAAGTAGAAAACAAAGAGCGGATAATTGTAGGTGTAAATGATTTTGTGACGGAAGAAAAATCTTCGCGTGATGTTTTTTCCGTTGATGAATCGGCAAGGAAAAATCAAATTGAAAAACTCCGTCACGTAAAATCAGAAAGAAATCCGGAGAAAGTTTCTTTCGCATTAAAAGAAATTGAAACTGTGGCAAGAGAAAATAAAAACCTCATGCCTGCGATTCTTAACGCAGTCGAAAATTATGTTTCTCTTGGAGAAATCTCGCAGGCGCTGAAAAATGTATTTGGGGAATATCGCGCTTAATTAATTTTATTCCGGTCTGCGTTGCGGTAGCGTTCAAGCTCTGCGCTAATTGCAAGGACAGCAGTCGTGCATCCCGACTGAAGTTTTTCAAAAAGCGCAGGAAGCTTGTCAATGTTCTCTTTACTTCTTGAATAGTTTTCAATATCGCGGGCAACCGTGGCAAGGTCAAACAACTGGAATACGGAAATACTCGATTTTATTTTATGCGCCACCGGATAAACCTCATCCCATTTTTTCTTTCTGATGCCGTCACCAATCTGACCGATGGCTTCCGGAATCTGCCGCAGGAATATTTCCATGAGCTGGAGTTTCATGTCCGTGTCTCCTTCAGCGTATTTGTCGAGAAATGAAAAATCGGTTCTTAGAATTTCCTGCTGCCCGATGGACTCCGATGAAATATCTGCCTTCGCTACTCTTTGTCCGCAATAGAGTGAAAGTACTTTATACAATTCCTCGGGCGCATACGGTTTAACGATGTAATCATTCATCCCCAGGTTCATCGCTTTTTGTTTTTCCGTTTCCGATGCGTCAGCCGTAAGCGCAATGATGGGCAACTCGTCCGAAGAAAATTTCAATTCATTCCTTATGTGCAGAGTAATATCGTAGCCGTTCAGCTCAGGCATCTGGATGTCCATCAGAATCACGTTGTAGTGTTCGCGGCTGACCATTTCAATGGCAGCGCGTCCGTTGTCTGCACAGTCAAGGATGGTGAAACCGAATTTCTTCAGTATGTTTCTTACCAGAAGCTGGTTAATTTTATTGTCCTCAACAATCAACACCTTGACACCTGAAAAATCGTGCTCGTATTTTTCTGCGGTAAGAGCCGGTGCGACAAGCGCGGTTTTTTTCTGCGGCTTGGTGAATGAGAGGTCGAATTCAAATACAGAACCCTCATTGAGTGCGCTGTGGACAGCAATTTTTCCTCCCTGCAATTCCACCAACTGCTTAACAATGGATAACCCAAGTCCCGTTCCCTCGTAGCTCTTTGTTTTTTCCGCTTGCGAAAATGTTTCGAATATTTTATCGAGTTTCTCCGAAGCAATTCCGATTCCTGTATCGGATACAGTGAAGAATAATTTCAGTTTGTTTCCTGCATCGGCATACTGCCTGATGTTCAGTTTCACGCTTCCGTTGTCTGTAAATTTCACCGAGTTACCAAGCAGGTTAATCAGGATTTGATTCAGGCGCAGCGGGTCACCAATGACTATTTCAGGAATTCCGTAATCAATGGAGCAAACAAGCTCAATCTTTTTCTCATCAGCCTTCACCTGCAGAATCTGGATGATGCTCTTCACCAAATCACGGAGATTAAATTCTTGTTCGGTGAATTCAATTTTTCCGGAATTTATTTTGGCGAAATCAAGAATGTCATTAATGAGAACCATCAGGTTGTTGCCAGATAATTTTATAGCATCAATATATTCGCGCTGTTCAGCAGTAAGATTTGTGTTACTGAGCAAGTGAGTCATTCCGATAACACCGTTCATCGGGGTGCGGATTTCATGACTCATATTCGCCAGGAACTGCTCTTTGAGTTTTAAAGAAAGTTCTGCAATCTCTTTCTGCTTCTTTAGCTCTTCAAGGTCGTAACGAATCTGCAAGCCCCTTACCTTCAGGTTCACTTCTTCCGAAGCAATCCTGCTGCTGATTTCATGATAGAGCTTAAAGTATTTTAATGCATTCGTCTCATCATTCAGCGCCTGATAAGCAGCGGAAAGCACTTCATAAATTTTTTCCAACTGCATTTCAACCCGTGAGTCCTTCGCCCAGTTGAGCGCCTTGGTCAGGATGTCTATGGCATAATCATACTTGGTAAGTTCAAAATATAATTGACCGAGATTACGATGGACTTCTGCTTTCAGCAGCGTATTATCAATTCCGGAAGTCAGTGAAAGCGCCTCATTCAAATAGGTAAGGGCTGTCTCAAATTTCTTTTGCGTAGTGTAAACAGAGGCGATGCCGCTAAGTGTCATCACCCGGAGATTTGCATTGTTTATTTTTTCCAGCGCATGACTGCACTTGAAGAAATAATAAAGCGCCTTGTCATTTTCACCAACAGAATAAAATGTATTGCCGAGATAAATAAATGAATTTATCATCTCTTCTTTCAGGTTGAGCTTTTCAAACAACTTTGCTGCTTCTTTGAAATTCTCGATTCCACGCTCGCGGTCACCGTGCGAAGAAAATATTTTTCCGAGAAGGTTCAGGTTCTCCGCATAGCGTTGTTCGTCCAGGTGAGTTCTACATTGCTTGAGTCGTTCGATGAGCAATTCGATTGCGTGAGGGCTGTCGCCCAACTGCAGATACAGTTCCGCCTTATTCAGCAGACAGGCAATCAATCCTTCGTAATCACTCTCCGTTCTGAAAATTAAAAGCGCTTCCTGGAAAGTCGTCAGGGCATCTTTAAAATTCTTCTGGTTAATGAAACAGAACGCCTGTTCATTTTTTGCCTTTGCATAAAGAAGCTTCTGTGAAGTTTTTTCTGCTGACAGGACAGCATCATTCAAAAGCGCCAGCGCCTGCACAGGATTTCTTTTTCGAATCACCGATGCGCGGTGAATGAGCATTTCTATTTCTTTCTTATCCCGTATCACAATGTTTAAATTGAATGTTCTCAGAAATTTACAGGGGTGAAATTACCTAATGCATTTTTTTCGGCTGAACAATATAGTGATAAATCTTACAACGCAAAATGTTTTCCGGCTTAATTCACAGTATTTCTGAAAAACAACGCAGAATATTTCTTTCTTCGGAAAATAAAATAGTCCAGAAGCACAGAGCGCCTGTAAATGGTTTCGGGTAATCGCACCGAAGTATTCCGGCTGAATGCTTTTCTTTTCTTAAGCAATTGAAAAACATTCAAAAGAAAACTAATGTATGCTTTATACACCGCTGCAAAATGACTGAAGCCATTGTAAAATAAAAACACAAAGGAAGCGGTGATATCGGCAATCAGTCTGAATAGAAAAACAGGAAGCATTAAATACAGCGGTAAATTTTTAAACAGCATCGAAAGATTATTTCTGTAGTTCAAAAATGTTTTCACCGGTGAATTTTTTGAAAGCGTGCCACCGCCAATATGATAGACGCTTGAATAGGGCAGCGACACGATTCTGTACTTCATCCGTTGAATGCGCCAGCACAAATCAATCTCTTCCATGTGTGCGAAGAAAAATCCGTCAAATCCGCCAGCGCTGAAAAATATTTCTGAGCGGATAATCATGCACGCGCCTGTTACCCAAAAAACATCTTTTACATCATCGTATTGCTTCTCATCTTTTTCCAATGCGGTGAAAATTCTTCCTCTGCAAAACGGAAAGCCGAAAATATCAATGTATCCACCGGCTGCTCCTGCATACTCAAAATAATTTTTGTCGTGATATGAAAGTATTTTCGGCTGGCAGGCGGCAACGGCATTATTAACTTCCATAAAATCTATCAACGGGGCAAGCCAACCGTCAGTCACTTCAATGTCAGAATTAAGAATGACAAAATACTCGGCTTCAATTTGACTGAGCGCATCGTTATATCCGTCTGCAAATCCTTTATTGAAAGAGTGTTGAATCAACCGCAGTGAAGGAAAATTCTGTTGAAGCCATTGCACCGAGCCATCTGAAGAAGCATTATCAGCTATGACAACGGCAGCATACGCAGGACAATTGTCAACAACTCGTTTCAGAAATTGCTGTAAAAATTTCAGACCGTTGTAGTTAAGAATAACTACGGCAGCTTTCATAAACGCAAAGAGAAGAAAAAAGGACTGACAAAAAAATTATTTCGGATTATTAAACTCCGAACCGGAGTGACTGCCCGGATGTGTCGGCACTTTTTCCACATCCCAATCCAGCCCGCTCTGGTTAAGGCGCTGATGTAAAATCATCTCCCACCGCGGCTCGTACACTTCGCCATTTGCATCGGAATGCAAAAGAACGTAATCATTAGTTGCGGAATTTTTATTGTAGAAAACAAACTTTTTATTGCTTTGATTATTCAACTTATAGTAATGCCAGATTTCATACGGGTAAGCGTTCGGTTCAGTATTATACTTTGTAATTGTGTTTGGCGCTCCGTACTGTAAATACACTCTGCCTCTTTCGGTCTTATACCCCCGCTGAATTCTTGTTCCATAGGCAGCGTTAACCTTTTTCACTTCTTCAAGATAAGACAGCCATTCTCTTTCCGGGTCGGCATGGTTTCGCTTGCTCCAGAAGAGGAATAAAAAATATTGCATTGCCGTTACATCTCCTCTCGCAACCTGGTTGTCTATGTACTGCGTTTCCGTTGCATTGGAAACCGGAACAAGAGAGTTCATGTAATCCATAAGGGAATCCTTGTCTGTGTAGGCAGCGGCAAAAGTTCCTTCAATCTTTATTTCGCGATTGGCATAATCATCATTTGCATTGCCGCTGTTCCTCTGGAAAAATATTTTCTTTGAAGCAAGCACTTCATTCGTTTTACTTTTCACCTCAACATTCAATTCATAATTTCCTGATGTCAAAGTTGAAACCGGGATTTCTGCGAGGTAACTTTTAAGCGCCACCGGCAGCTGCCGCGCAAACCCGCTGAGGTCGGAAATGATTTCCTTTTTATTGTGCCGCGTTATGTAATAGTAAATGAGCCAGGGATTGTCGCCAAGAACTTTATCCGTGTTGTAAACCTCTGCGTAAAAAATCATGGATTTATTCTCCGGTCCAAAATAATTGTCAATGAACGGAATCATTTCATACCCGTTTTTGGAAAAACTATTTTCGGAGGAAGCCGCTTTGTATGAAGTGATAAACTCAATATCGGAAACAGAAATTTTATCGTCAGGAAATTGTACATCTATATTCTCGGTGACTGAATAAGATTTGTCTTCAGCGTTCTTATCGGTCATCGTAATTTCGAGTGCATAACTGCCATCAGAGAGCTTCACGCGCTGCTGGTCGAGGAAATCAGTAACCTGTTTAACCGTATCTTCCACCTCAGGGCTGAGCAGGTTGTACTTGTCATAATAAATTATTTTATCATTCTTTTTCAATACGAGCATCACTTCTACTTTCGCCTGGTACAGTTTCTTTTCGTTCAGTTTGTAATGAACGGAAGCGCTGCTTATGCTGAGATAGGTTTCAACATAAGGTCCCTGTACAGGCGAATAAAATGTGCAGTAGGAAAACATCGCGCTGAGTTTTTTGGCGTCAGCTTGTGCAGCAATTAAAACTGCAATCAGCAGAAAAGTTATTTTGTGTTTCATCGTTTGGAAAATATCAAACGCTAATTTAGGCAATTATCCTTTACAACACATCATTATTATTTTCGCCAAGATTTTTTCATCTGAATTTAACGTTATGACCAAGGAAGAGCGCTACAAAAAAATCCTGAATTACTTCAGCCGCAAAATGCCGCATGCGGAAACGGAACTCTCTTACCGCACTCCGTATGAATTGCTCGTGGCTGTGATGCTCTCGGCTCAATGCACGGATAAAAGAGTGAACATGACCACTCCGGAATTTTTTAAATCGTTTCCCGCTGCTGAAATTCTTGCGGCAAGTTCTCCTGAAAAAGTTTTTCCGTTTATCAAAAGCATCAGTTATCCGAACAGCAAGGCAAAACATCTGGTGGGCATGGCGAAGATGCTTGTGAATGATTTCGGGGGTGTTGTTCCCGATACTGTTGAAGCATTGCAGAAGCTGCCTGGTGTGGGAAGAAAAACAGCCAACGTAATTGCTTCAGTTGTTTACAATCTGCCGGCTCTTGCCGTTGACACACACGTCTTCCGTGTTTCCGCGCGGCTTGGTCTGACGTCCAAAGCAAAAAACCCGCTGCAGGCGGAGATGCAGCTTGTGAAAAATATTCCTGAAGATAAAATCTCTATCGCGCATCACTGGTTAATACTTCACGGACGCTACGTCTGTCTTGCACGAAATCCGAAGTGCAGCGAATGTGAATTGAAAACGTTTTGTCTTTATTACTCAAAGAATTTTAAAAAGTAATTGCCGCCCGCTTTGAAAAGAATCCTGAAAATATTTTTGATTGCGCTTGCCCTGCTCCTTGTTTCTGCAGCGCTGTTTTCCTATTATGTTTTGCTGACTCCTAATATTTCTCTCCTGAAAAGAGAACAACCATTTGTTTTTGTTGCCACCGGCTCTGTGTATGATGAAGTGCTCGCATCACTCGACACATCGGTTGCGATGAAAAGTAAATTCACATTCGGACTCACTGCCGGTTTACTGAACTATCCTGAGCGCGTCCGTGCAGGGCGATACAAAATATACAGCGGCATAAGCAACCTCGCCCTGCTCAAGCTGCTTCGCTCCGGCAAGCAGACACCGGTGAATTTAGTTTTCAATTCCACCAGAACTAAAGAGCAATTTGCCGAGCGCATCAGCGAGCAGCTCGAGGCGAAGTATGATACCATGCTCCAATTGCTGAACGACAAAGAATTTCTCTCATCATACGGATTAAACCCGCACACAGCACTCACTCTTTTTATTCCGAACACGTATGAGTTTTTCTGGAACACTTCGTCAAAAGGTTTTTTCTACCGCATGAAAAAGGAGCACGATACATTCTGGAACGAGGAGAGAAAACAAAAAGCGGCAGCGCTCGGGTTATCTGAAAAAGAAGTCACCGTTGTCGCTTCCATCGTGGAGCAGGAAACGCAGGGCAACGATGAGAAACCGATTCTTGCCGGAGTGTACCTGAACCGCCTCAGGAAAAATATGAAGCTCGATGCCGACCCGACTCTGATTTTTGCACTGGGCGACTACACCATTAAACGCGTGCTCAACGAACACAAAAAAATTGATTCGCCTTACAACACGTACAAAAACAACGGACTTCCTCCCGGACCCATCTGCATTCCTTCCATTGCATCAATAGATGCCGTGCTCAACCGCGTGCCGCACAACTATCTTTACTTCTGCGCCAAAGACGATTTCTCCGGCTATCATGTTTTTGCTTCCACCTACGCGCAGCACCAAATCAACGCAAGGCGGTTTCACTCGGCTTTGAACAGGAGGGGGATTAAATAATTGTTGGATTAAGATTAACTCAAGTTGCCAGTTGATTAAGTGTATTAAGTTAATTGAGGTAATTAAGTTGTTTGTATTGCAGTAGATTTTGTTTTTTCTTAATTTCCTTAATTGACTTATTTAACTTATACTTAACGAAATCAGGTTTAAGGAAAATATGTTGGAAAGAGTTGAAACTTTTCTGTCATGAGATTTTCGAGTTCATGCCTGTATTGCTCTATGTTTCTTAACACCTCCATTATTTTTTCTCTGAACACTGAAAACTT
>DATDOJ010000134.1:0-4201 GCA_035293345.1 Bacteroidia bacterium | reverse complement strand
TGTTGCATTCCATTCTACGTAGTGATTGCCTTTTGCAAACTCACTATTAGCAAGTGTCTTTACCAATCTTCCGTTCCCATCAAATATTTTTACAGAAACATTTCCGGTTTGAGGAAGTGAAAATGAAATGGTTGTTGTGTTAGTAACCGGATTGGGAAAGATTGCAACTTCATTTGAAAGATTGCTTTCTGTTTCACCAACGGCAAGCTCATGGGGCTGGTGCTTCGGGATTGCAACTTCATTTGAAAGGATGTTTTCTATTTCTGTCGCAAGACCCTGACTGCATCCCGTGCCTAATGTTACCATCCAGCCGTCAGCACCACCAAGAGGATTCAGAATATCACCGTCATGTGATTTCGAAGTAAAAGGAATTAAATATTGATTATTTATTTCAATGCCGGTTTTCCAATAAATTACATTCTCTGATTTGCTTCCACCAAGTATTATATCCCATAGCATATTTCCATCAGCGTCCACCTTAAAAACGCGCCCATCATGATTAGATTCAATAATATTTTCGGTTATTAGCCCCATGACTAAAATTCCACCATCTGTTGTCACAAGCGTCCCAAAGGGTGCAGTGCATCTGTTTGGATTCGGATAATTTCTATTCCAAATGATAGCTCCGGTTTCGGGATTCACTTTCATCAGTATTGCTGTGGTTCCTAGCGCACAACCTGACGTACTGCCTATAAAGTCGCCATCTCTGGAACCACTGGTTATAGATAAGACGATGTTGCCGTCAGCAGTGCGGGCAATTGTATGTGGATTGTCTTTACGTGAGCCACCGATACATTTTTGCCAAAGAATGTTTCCGTTATTGTTATCTATGTTTACTAACCAGACGTCTGAGAGTCCACCATGGTTTCCGCTTACCTGCCCATCGTTGCTTTCGGTATATGCATTAAAGGTTGAAGTGCCGTTGTTATTTCTTGAAATGCCTGACATCTCATCATAACCACTTCCGCCATAGCAATAAGAACTTACCACATTTCCGCTTGACGAAATAGTCAGGAGCCAGGCGTCATATCCTCCGTGATTTGCCTGTACATCGCCATTATTGTTGGAGCTAGTATATCCGACAACCTGATAACCTCCCGGTACAACATGAATCTCATATGCTTCATCAGAACCTTTACCTCCATAACAACGCTGCCATTGCAGTATTCCCAAAGAATTAAATTTAACAACCCAGACATCGTATTTACCACCATGATTGCCTGAAACATCATGTTCATTTGAAGAAGTTTCACCTGCTGCAATAAAACCGCCATCATCGGTAGATTTAATACTCCATAAATCGTCATAATTTTTTCCACCGTAGGTATGTTGCCAAATGAGATTATTATTAAAATCAAATTTCGCAATGAATGCATCGACGCCATGATTATGCGGGACATTAAAGTTTCCATCGTGAGAATTTGTATAACCACACATAACATAGCCATCGGCTATTTTAATAATTGAGACAGGGGCATCATTTTCACTTCCGCCAAAATTGAATTGGTTAGTGATGCAGATATTTTGCGACATTGTTTGCAAATACATTGAGGCAAATAAGATGCTCAATAAAATTCCTTTTGTTGTTTGCTTTTTCATTTTGATTTCTTTTAAGAATTGTTAGAATATTCAGTAGTTAGAAGTAGGAAGTAGGGAGTTTCTTTTTTCTCCCTACTCAGTTCTCAGTTCTATTTCGTTACAATCAATTTTTCTGTCTGCAAATTTTCCGTTGATTGATATTAAACCTCGAAGAAGTTTCAAACTTCTTCGAGGTTATTGTTCAAAAATCAAAGCCCCGCTGGTCGGGATTTGCAATCCCGACCTCCCGACCTCTTACTGAATGGGATTTCAAATCCCAGAGAACACTTTAGTCCGGATTGCAAATCCGGACTAGCTGGGTTCATCCGGTACATGAATTTACATGACCACGACGACAAGTGTCCCAACAGGTGTTGTTACTAATCCTCTTCGTTGATCAGCAGTGGGGATTTGGACCATGACGACAAGTGTCCCAACAGGTGTTGCGACAGGTGTAGTCTTGTCTTGTCGCGCAGTTTCCCTGAGTAGGAGCACCACCCACTTGGCTATTCATCTCAGGAGTACTCAGATTTGAGATCGTCCTCTTGTTCAGGCTGAGTTTCTTGATTTGCTTTTTCATATTTTTTATTTTAAGTGTGAAAAATATTTGTGTTAGAATGAATGGGATAAAGGTGGAGCGAATAACCAAGCCCTGCAATAACCTAAACAGGTTGATTTGCATTGGCTCATAAAAGAAAATCAACCTGTTCAGGGGGTATGAAAGAACCTTAGGGAAGAGTTACTTTGCAGCGTAATGTTTTTATAGCATGCTTTGTAATATGATTTACAAAAAATATATCCTAAGAAAAATTATTCGCCCTTGCGAATCCGTCCTCTGGCGGATTTTCCTGTTTGTTGTTTTCAGTGCAGCATGTATTCAGCTATGCTCAGCACAGAATCAAAATAAGATTGATTCGTTGTTGCAGGTTTTGAAAAAGGCAAAGGAGGATACAATCAAAGTGAACTCCCTCAACGCTCTTGGCTGGGAACTGAGCTACAGTAACCCTGACACTTCTATTATACTCGCCAATCAGGCATTATCACTTTCTGAAAAAGCAGCAAGCAAAAAACACATTGCTGATTCTTATCACGTAATTGCGTGGGCTAATGATTTGAAGGGAAATTATCCTTCTTCCCTGGAAAATAATTTTAAAGCATTATCACTAAGAGAAAAACTTGCCGATAAATCAGGAATTGCAAAATCTCTCAACTCCATCGGAATTGTCTATGAAGAACTAGGCGATTATCCCATAGCGCTGGACTATTATTTCAAGGCATTGAAGATGTATGAAGAGCTTGGAAATAAAAATGGAATTGCAAACGAACTCGGCAACATCGGAATTGTCTATATGTACCAAGGCGATTATCCCAAAGCGTTGGACTATTATTTCAAGGCATTGAAGATGGCGGAAGAACTCGGAGATAAAAAAGGAATTGCAATAGTTCTCGGCAACATCGGAAATGTCTATGAAGAACAAGGCGATTATCCCAAAGCATTGGACTATTCTTCCAAGGCATTGAAGATGGCGGAACAACTCGGAGATAAAAATGGAATTGCAATAAATCTCAACAACATTGGAAAAGTCTATTCGCTACAAGCCGATTACCCCAAAGCGCTGGATTATTATTTCAAGGCATTGAAGATGGATGAAGAACTTGGAAATAAAAATGGAATTGCAACAGGCCTCGGCAACATCGGAGCTGTCTATCATAAACAAAAGGATTATCCCAAAGCATTGGACTATTATTTCAAAGCATTGAAGTTGGCAGAACAACTTGGATATAAAAAGTTAAATGCAAATACCCTCCTCAACATCGGAACTTTCTATAAACAACAAAAGGATGATCCCAAAGCATTGGACTATTATTTCAAAGCATTGAAGATGGCGGAACAACTCGAAAATAAAGATGCAATTGCGGCAACCCTTGGCAACATCGGAATTGTCTATTATGAACAAGGCGATTATCCCAAAGCGCTGGATTATTATTTCAAAGCATTGAAGATGGCGGAACAACTCGGAGATAAAAATGGAATTGCAAGGTGGCTCCGCAACATCGGCTTGCTTTATACCGATACTGGAAAATTTTTAGAAGCAGAAGTGTATCTGAAAAAAACAATTGCTATTGTTGACAGCATGGGTGCTTTGGATGATTTAAGGCATGGTGAAGAATTTCTCTCTCATCTTTACGATACCACCGGCAGATACAAACTCGCGCTGGAGCATTACAAAAAAGCAATGGTGTTAAAGGATACTCTTTTTAACCAGGAGAAGAATAAAGAAATCACCCGCAAGGAAATGAACTATGAGTTTGAGAAAACGCAGGCAACGGAAAAAGCCGGGCACGAAAAGCAACTGGCAGTGGCAGATGTAGAAATCAAAAAACAAAAAGTATTGAAGTATTCTTTCATTGGCGGCCTGGCACTCACCCTGCTTTTATTCTTTTTCGGTTACCGCGTTTACCGAGCGCGGCAGGTTCTGCACCTGCAATCCATCCGCAACCGGATTGCCGATGATTTGCATGATGACATCGGCTCAACGCTCAACAGTATTTCTGTTTACAGCGAAGTGGCAAAACAAAAATCACCTGCAGTGGTTCAGGAGCTGGAACAGATTGGAGAGGC
>DATDOJ010000133.1:0-6038 GCA_035293345.1 Bacteroidia bacterium | reverse complement strand
TCAAAGTTCAAAGTTCAAAGTTCAAAGTTGAGAGCGTTGTTATCTATGATGTGCTCGGAGAAAAAATGTTCAGCAGAGATGTAACAGCGGGCAATACAGATGTACTTACAATAAATACAACAGCATTTACTTCCGGCATTTATTTCGTGAGCATAAAAACAAAAGAAGGAATTGTAGCGAGGAAGCTGGTTGTGGAGAGGTGAGAGATTTCTTTTTATAGTTTTACCGTATGAAATTTTTACCTGCTTTTATTTTTTGTATTTGCATTGCAATTTACTGCGAAGCGCAGATTACTTTTCAGAAAACCTACGGGAAATTTGGAGGATGTGGACTTTCTGTAGAGCAAACTCAAGATGGTGGTTATATTATCGCGGGTTGGGAGCAAGCGGGAATGCCAGGATCGTCTGAAGTTTGTTTAGTCAAAACAGATAGTTATGGGGATACGCTTTGGACCAGAAGGTTTGGCAGCAGCAACTCTGAAATTGCATACTCTGTTCAGCAAACTTATGACGGAGGATATGTTATTTGCGGGGAAACACAAGGTTTCGGAGCGGGAAGCAGTGATGTTTATTTAATAAGAACAGATAACCTGGGAAATATGCTTTGGTCTAAAGCCTTTGGTAACCAGTATGACGATCATGGTTATTCTATTCTCGAGACCAATGACAACGGATATATAATTGCAGGATATAACAGAACCATTTTTTCAAATGACTTTCATGTATACGTAATAAAGACAGACGTAAATGGCGATACTCTATGGACAAAAAACTATGGGGATAATACTTCCTGGCCCGATTACGGGAATTCAATACGGCAAACCCTTGATAACGGCTATATTATTAGCGGTTCATGGAATGATTCATTAACGGCATCTTCTGAAGTCTATCTGCTTAAATCAGACAGTAGTGGAAACGTGCTTTGGTCAAAAACATACGGCAGCACCGGTAATGAGTGGGGTTATTATGCCGAGCAAACTAATGACAGCGGATATATAGTCGCTGGTATTACAAATAGCTTTGGGATTGGGCGAAAAGGATACTTAATAAAAACAAATGCAACCGGTGACACCCTCTGGACAAAAATATACTATGGAGTAAATGACAGCATAGGTGATAACTCACGCTCCTTTAATTCAGTGCATCAGACATCAGACGGAGGATATATCGTAAGCGGATATACTCACAACAGCGCATCAAATCGTAATGCCTTCTTGCTCAAAACTGATGATAACGGGAATATTACCTGGTATAAATCTTTCGGGGGCTCCGGTTATGATGAAGGTGAGTATGCTGTAGAAACTGATGATAATGGATTTGTTTTTGCCGGCTGCCTCCTGAGCTTCAGTTCATTTGGAGGTATTTATCTTATCAAAGTAAATGGTAACGGGAGCGGATGCAATGAAATTAATTCATCAACTATTGCATTATCAACAACAACACAAGTCACGAATGTTTCAACATCTGTCTTTGCAACAAATACCATTGTCACTACTGCAGCTACAACTGTAACTGCAGTGGATACTGTGGTAACACTTTGCAGTTCAGTTGGAGTTATTGAAATAAATAACAGAGAAAATGCAATTCCCTTTTTCCCCAACCCGGCCACAACAGAAATCAGAATCAAGAATCAAGAGTCAAGAATTAAGAGCATTGAGATTTATAATGTTCTCGGAGAAAAAATGTTCAGCAGAGATGTAACTGCGGGCAATACAGATGTACTTACCATAAACACAGCAGCATTTACTGCCGGCATTTATTTCGTGAGCATAAAAACAACGGAAGGAATTGAAACGAGGAAGCTGGTTGTGGAGAGGTGAGGTGTTTCTCTGTGTAACTCTGCGCCTTCTCTGTGAACTCTGTGTTTCAAGTTTTTTTTAACCGCAGAGTTCCGCAGAGAGAAATGAGAGCCGCAGAGAAATTTATTCCATCTCTTTCAAAATCTCCCACACCAGCCCGCTTTCAAAACCCTTTCCAATGGCGAACTGCGCTGCGCTGTGTTTTTTCTTTAAGAGATTTGTTTCGCCTTTGCTGTTTAACTTTTCAGAAAGATTTTTTTTCAGCTCAGCGATGTAATCCGCTTCTTTGATTTCGCTCAAACCAAGTTCAATACATTTAGGAGAAACCTTTTTCTGTAACAATCCATTCCGGATTTTATTTTTTCCCCATCCGTTAATGCGGAATTTGCCTCTGCAATATGCACGCGCAAAGCGTTCCTCGTTGAGAAAACCCGCAGTGATTAAATCTGCAATGACATTCTCCACATCATTGCTGTGAAGACCGAGAGAATAGAGTTTATCGCGCACTTCCTGCTGGCTGCGCTCGCGGTAAGTGCAGTAATGAAGTGCTTTCCGGTATGCTTCGCTGTGGGAAAAACTCATATCAATTATTTTTCTTCCACCAAAAATACTGAGAAGAAAAATAATCAATAATCAACAATCAATAATCAATCTCTAATCGTACGATTCAAACTTGATTCTCTTCTTGTCGTAGCCCATTGCTTCGAGGCGCGTGCGTGCTTCTTTCAGCATATCGCTCCATCCGCAGATGTAGAAGTAAGCTGGGCGTTTGTCAGCGAATACTTCTTCGTAGAGCGGATGAACATATCCTTTGCGGCCTGTCCAATCCGGGTTGTCGCGCGAGAGCACGGGAAAGAATTTGAATTCCGGATGCTGTCTTTCGAGGTCTTCCATTTCCTTACGGTAGAGAACATCTTTAGTCCAGCGGTTTCCGAAAACCATGTAGAGGTTTTTGTGCGGCTTGCCGCTGTTAAAGATTTCATGGAGTTGAGCGCGCAGGGGGGCAATGCCTGTTCCTGTGGCAATGAAACAAATATCGTCTTCAATCACTTCGGGAAGCGTGAACTTACCGAGAATTTTGGAGACCTTAATGGTGTCGCCCACTTTCACCTTGTCGAAAAGATAAGGAGTTCCTGCGCCATTCGGGTTGAGCACAATGCAGAGTTCGAAAATATTATCATCACTCGGAGCGGAAGCGATGGAATAGCTGCGGTTAGTCACCTTCGACTCGATAGGAAGGTCGAGCATGATGAATTGTCCTGCTTTGTGCCTGAAAGGAATCTCAGGCGGAACCTGGATAAAGAAACGTTTGACGACATCATTTTCATTTTGGATGTCAATCATTTTGCAATCGAAAAATTGATAAGCCATAGTGGATTTGGGATTTAGGATTTAGGATTCAGGATTAGGAGTTTCGGTCGTATAACATATAACATATAAATTATTTTACTTTTCCAGGATGGATTTAATATCAGGAAGAAAGTAATTACCGCTTTTCATCACCTTGCCGTCTTCGCGATATATGGGCTGGCGGTTGTCATCGAGCTTCGACATATTGCTTCGGTGTATTTCATCGAACACTTCTTCAATTTTATGCTGAAGCCCGTGGGTGATAATGGTTCCGAAGAGAATATAAAGCTGGTCGCCAAGCGCGTCAGCCACAAGATGAATGTCGCCCTTACGGCACGCTTCGAGATATTCATCGTTCTCCTCCTGCATCAGGCGGTGGCGGAGTTCAATCAAATCATATTTCAACTGAACAGTTGGATTTTCGCTGAGAGGAATGCGGAACACCTCGTGAAATTCCTGCACCGAATCAATTTTATGTTTAAGCTTGCTCAAGGGAGAATTTTTTTTGAAAGCCGTGCAAAAATAAAAAACAAACAACACCTCCGACAGCGGTGAAATAAATTTGTAGCAAGGATGATGAATGTCATTTTTCCGTTGAGTTTCAAAATGTAAATGCCCGAAATTTCTTCCCCTCTCAAAATTTTTACCTTCGCTGCGCTAAAAACAAATTCCACACTTCACATGACCATTCACCGCGAAGGAAGAAAGATTATTTTATCCCTGCTGCTGATTCTTTTCATCGTCAACCTCATGGTATTCCGCTTTGTTCAGGACAACTCCATGACCGGAAACATCATACTTGCTTCATCCGTTATTTTGTTTGCAGCCATCCTGCAATTCTTCCGCTCGCCCAAAAGAAAAATTACCCTCAACGATGCGTTCGTCCTCTCCCCTGCCGATGGAAAAGTGGTTGCCATTGAAGAAGTGGTTGAAGACGAATATCTGAAGGAGAAAAGAATACAGGTTTCTATTTTTATGTCACCGCTGAATGTGCATTCCAACCTTTTCCCCATCAGCGGAACGGTGAAGTATTTCAAATACCATCCCGGAAAATATCTTGTGGCATGGCACCCGAAGTCATCTACTGAAAATGAACGGACAACAGTTGTTATCAGCAATGAAAAAAATACCGTTCTCGTTCGTCAGATAGCCGGTGCTGTTGCAAGCCGGATTGTTTGTTACACAAAGGAAAATATGAAAGCCGGACAAGGACAGGAATTCGGGTTCATTAAATTCGGTTCACGCGTGGATGTGTTTCTGCCTCTTTCAGCAAAAGTGAAAGTATCGCTTGGAGAAAAAGTGGTAGGAGGAAAAACTGTGCTGGCAGAAATCTGAAATCACTTGTGAGCAGTTGCCGTTCTGTTTTCAACGGTCTGACCGTCTCTGATTGTGTAAGTGAAGGATAGCGTGTTGTTGCTGTTGTATGTGCCCGACCCCGATATTGTATCACCGCTTATGCTTTGCTGCGTAATTGATAATGCATTGCCTCCCACGTCAGCAAATCTGAAGAGTCCGCTTCCTTCCGCATCAAAATTTTCTATCTTGATTTGAGTCGGGCTGCTGCTGCCAGCCGTAATATTCATCGTGAAATTTAAAGTGCCGCTTACACTTCCGGTGGAGGTGGTAATCCAGGCACCGAGAAATTTATCTCTGTCATTTCCTCCCGCTGATTCATCATCTTTCGCACATGAAGTAACAAACAACACGCCTGCAGTTGTTACTGCAACAAATAAAATCCATTTATTTTTTTTCATTTTAATCTTTCTTTCAAATCCAAACGAAACTTCCGTGCTGTGTCCATCGCAATATCATAACCCGCATCAGCATGGCGAATGACTCCCATTGCAGGGTCGTTATGTAAAACTCTTTTCAATCGTTTGTCAGCATCCTCGGTTCCGTCACAAACAATCACCATGCCAGCGTGGATGGAATATCCGATTCCAACACCTCCGCCATGATGTACCGAAACCCAGCTTGCTCCGCTTGCCGTATTGATGAGCGCATTGAGAATGGGCCAGTCGGCAATGGCATCGCTGCCGTCTTTCATTGCTTCTGTCTCGCGATTCGGTGAAGCAACAGAACCGGTGTCGAGATGGTCTCTGCCGATGACGATTGGCGCTTTCACTTTTCCTGTTCTCACTAAATCATTAAATGCAAGTCCTGCTTTTTCCCGTTCACCCTGACCGAGCCAGCAGATGCGCGCAGGTAGTCCCTGAAATGCAATTCTCTTTTGCGCCATGCGAATCCAGCGTTCAAGTCCTTTGTTCTCAGGAAATAATTTCAAAATAATTTCATCGGTTGTAAAAATATCCTGCGGGTCGCCAGACAATACCGCCCAGCGGAACGGACCTTTCCCCTCGCAGAAAAGTGGACGGATGTAGGCAGGAACAAATCCCGGAAAGTCGAAAGCATTTTTCACTCCGCGTGTGAGCGCCTGCCCGCGGATGTTGTTGCCGTAATCAAAAGTTATTGCTCCGCGCTTTTGCAGTTCCAACATGCAGCGCACATGTTCTGCCATACTTTCAAGAGAGAGTTCAATATATTTTTTCGGATTTGACTTGCGGAGAACTTTTCCTTCTTCAACGGAAATTCCTTGTGGTAAATAACCAACCAATGCATCATGCGCAGAAGTTTGGTCTGTTAGTATATCTGGCGTGATGTTCCGTTCAATCATCCGCTGAAGCAAATCAACAGCGTTGCAAAGCACACCAATTGAAAGCGCTTTTCCTTCGCTGCGGTATTTCCATGCGCGGTCAATAGCTTTGTCAATGTCGGTTTCCATTTCGTCAAGATATTTTGTTTCGGTACGCTTTTTTATTCTCCACTCCTCCACTTCGGCAATCAACACTGTTCCTTCGTTCATTGTAACGGCAAGTGGCTGCGCTCCACC
>DATDOJ010000132.1:0-4298 GCA_035293345.1 Bacteroidia bacterium | reverse complement strand
ACCCGCAAGCAGCCACTGGTTTCCGAGCGAACCGAAAACCGAGGTGATGTGCGATGCGAGGTAAACAGACGCTCCGCTTTTCACCAGCGCGGTGCCGAAAGCGGACATGCCGGCAATCATAATGAGCAGTTGAAAGTTAATGTGCTCGTAGGCATTGGTGACTGAAACGATGCGGAACACAATGGTGAGAAATGCTGCCGACATAAACGCAACGGACAGCGGCAACACTCCGAGCGAGCTGCACACCACGGCTGCAATAAAAATGATAAGCGTGTAAATTCCCTTTTTCATTTTGTAAAGCTCGGGGCGGAAATCCTCGATGACAATAATGCTGCGGTTTTGCTGGAGGTAATCAATTTTGTCCGCCAGCCCCTGCACAAGCAGAATATCGCCCAATTGCAATTCCGTGCTGCCGATTTTTTCTGTCAGCGTTTGTCCCGCGCGGTTGATGGCGACCACGACAAGATTATATTTCTGACGGAAATTGAATTTCTTCACCGACTTGCCGACAAACTCCGATTGACCGGTGACAAGAATTTCGGCAAGCTTGATATTGCCTGACTGCATTTCCTTCGATACTAGCGCATCGGCACGAATTTCTATGCCGCTCGTCTCTTTCACTTTCACCAGATGTTCAATAGCGCCTTCAACAATCAGCATATCGTTGGGATGAATAACAGAAGTTGAATCAGGAATAAAATTGCTCTCGCCACGGATGACGTTGAGAATGCGGAACCCCATCCGGCTCAGCGTGGAATCGAAAACATGTTCACCAATCAGCCGCGAATTTGGCAGGATATGAATTTCCGTCACATATTTTCGCAGCAAAATTTCTTCAGTGATGTTGTCCTCTTTAATGTCAGGTAAAAGTTTTCTGCCGATGACAAGAACATAAATCAGGCCCGTGATGAACAGGATAATGCCGATGGGAAAAATGTCGAACAGGTTGAAATGCCCGAAACCGTTTTTGGCGAGATAACCATTCACTGCAATGTTGGTTGACGTTCCAATCATGGTGACGGTTCCGCCAAGAATGGAAGCATACGCCAGCGGCATCAGTATTTTTGACGGGCTTAGTTTCATTCTTCGCGCCACGCTCAACACAGGCGGAAGATAGACGGCTGTTGTTGTGGTGTTGTTCATGAATGCCGAAGTGGCTCCCGATAAGACCATCACATAAAACGTGAGCCGCTGCGCGCTGAGTTTGGATGCTTTCACCAGCCGCGCCCCGAAATAGTCGAGCACACCCGAACGCTGCAGCGCCCCGCTGATGATGTAAATGGAAACAAGCGTTACCACAAAATCACTTCCGAAACCTGCGAACGCTTCTTCGGGCGTGAGGATGCACGTGGCGGTGAGAATGATGAGGAGAAAAATCGTAATGATGTCAACAGAAAATTTTTCGGAGGCGAATAAAAAAATTGCCAGCACGAGTAATCCGAGAACCAGGGCGATGGGGGCTGTCATGAAACGAATTTCAGATGAACAAAAGTAAATCATTAAAAATTGGCGGAATATAAATTTGAAGCAGCCCGTAAAACTTTATAAATTTGCTTTCTCAATTTTCTTATGCACATTCAACAACTTTACACCAACTGCCTTGCCGAAGCGGCATACTATATTGAGTCGGAAGGCGAAGCAGCCGTCATTGACCCGATTCGCGAAACGGAACCCTACACACAGCTTTCTGCCGAACGCCAGGCAAAAATCAAATACATTTTCGAAACGCACTTTCATGCCGATTTTGTTTCGGGACACATTGACCTCGCGAAAAAAACCGGTGCCCAGATTATTTACGGACCCATGGCGGAACCAAAATATAAAGTGCATAACGCCAAAGACGGAGAAGAATTTAAAATAGGAAAGCTCACCATCCGGGCATTGCACACTCCCGGACACACGATGGAGTCAACGTGTTATTTGTTGTTTGATGAAACCGGAAAGCAACATGCAGTGTTCACAGGCGATACGCTTTTCGTTGGCGATGTTGGCAGACCGGATTTGCTCGATGGCAGCGGCATCACCAAAGAATATCTCGCGGGCTTGATGTACGATTCGCTGAACACTAAAATCAAAACGCTGAATGACGATGTGATTGTTTATCCTGCACACGGAGCCGGTTCTGCCTGTGGAAAAAATATCGGCAAGGAATCATGGTCAACCATTGGCGAGCAGAAAAAAACCAATTACGCCATGCAGAATCAGGCGAGGGAAGAATTCATTAAAACACTCACCACAGGAATCACTCCGCCACCCGCGTACTTCTTTGCCGATGCAAGCATTAACAAAAACGGTTACACTTCAATTGATAATGTCATAGAACAAAATGTGAAACCGCTGAGTGTTGAAGAATTTAAAAATGAAATGACGAATGGAGCGCTTATTCTCGACACAAGGGACCCCGATGTGTTTGAAAAAGGATTTATAAGTAACTCGCTAAACATCGGGATCAACGGCTCTTACGCCATCTGGGCGGGAACGCTGATTGAAATTAACCAGCCGCTCGTGATTGTTGCTCCTGAAGGAAAAGAAAAAGAAAGCATTGTCCGCTTAGCGCGTGTTGGTTTTGAAAATGTGAAAGGGTTTTTGCAAGGAGGAATCTCTTCCTGGATTGACGCGGGTAACAATGTTGAAACGCTTCCTTCCGTTGAGCCCGAAAAATTTGCCGAGATGATAAAAGAAAACGGAAAAAAAATCCTCGATGTGAGGCGCGAGGGAGAGTTCGGAAGTTCTCATGTGAAAAATTCAGCACACATTGCGCTGGCTGATTTGAACAACAGGTTCAATGAACTTGACCCGGGCAAAGAATATTTGGTTTATTGCCGCACCGGCTACCGTTCCATGATTGCCGCCTCGCTGCTCCGCAGAAAAGGAATCCGGAATGTGATTAACATTAAAAAAGGTATTGTTGGCATAGCCAAAACCAGCGTTCCGGTTGAGGAAAATGCCGGAATTATTAATTGACTTATCTTTGGCATGGAAATTTAAAGGAGCAAGCAACCAAAAGACATCTCTTAGCATCTCATATTTGTTCAAACTTTTAACCCCCTAATTAAAAACCAAATCAACATGAAAAAAGTAATTCAATATGCAGCCGTTGCACTTATGTTTGTCATTGCAGGCAGCCAGGCCGTAATGAGCCAGGGCTCAAAAGCAACCACCGTCAGCCCGAAAGAATTCCAGGCGCAGTGGGCAAAATATGACGGGTTCCTGATGGACATCCGCACTCCTGAAGAATATATGGCAGCGAGCATCACGCGCGCGAAACTGTGCAGCTTCACTGACCCTAACTTCGAAGCCATTCTCGATATGCTCGACAAAGGCACCACCATTTACATGTATGACCAGGATGGAAAAAACAGCGCCAAAGCTGCGGAGATGATGGCGAAAAAAGGATTTACAAAAGTTGTGATTCTCCAGGGCGGACTCGATGCCTGGAAAAAAGCAGGACTTGAAATTAAGAATATGAAAAAATAACAGGAGCGTCAGCCCTGAATTAAAAATCCCTTCCGCAAGCAGCGGGAGGGATTTTTTTTGAATCAGTAAAATTTATTTCAGTGTGAAGGTTGTCGTACCGCTCAGGTTTCCGTCAACATACACTTCGACATTGAAAGTTCCTTTCGGATAAATGCGCTCGGCTTCCTCATAGTTCAGGCAAACGTTTTGTTTTGCATTGGCATAATTAATACTGGAAGTTGCGCTGTACATCACCTCTTCTCCCGAACCGCCCTTCTTAAAAGTGCCTGAACCACTTGCACGTTCGCCCATCACTTTGCTGTCAGGCGTCAGGATGCGCATGTAAATATTTTTATCTCCTCCCTTGGTAATTTTATTTTCGAGCACATCGAAACAAACCTCCACCTTGTTGGTTCGCCTTGCCAGTGCTGTGGTGGTGTACTTGCCTTCCCCTTTTTTCTTGTAAGGCGTCACGCGGAAATATTCTGCCGCAAGAACCGAAGCTGTGCTCACGGTTGACTCAAGATTTTTTGTGAGCGATTTCACCGAGCTGCTCAGCATTTCCTTTTCTATTGTCAGTGCCTGGTTTGAAACAAGCAGCGAATCGATTTTACCGAGATATTCTTCACGCATCCTTCGCAGTTCGCCCAACTCCCCTTTGAGCTTGGTGTTGAGGTCTGTTGCACTTTTTTCCTTCCGGATTAAATTTTTGATGCGCTTGTCCTGCTCATCGACTTTTTTGTTGGCATCGGCAAGCAAACTGTCGAGCTGCGAGTTCATCCCTTTATAATTATTGAGCTCGCTCCGGGTGTCATTCAGTTCCTTCTCCACGTTCACACGCT
>DATDOJ010000131.1:0-3237 GCA_035293345.1 Bacteroidia bacterium | reverse complement strand
CTGTGGGCACCGAAAATTTCCTGAACCTCGATGACTACTTCCAGCTTGAAGGACTGGCATATCATCTTGTTCCGATAAAGGCAGATAAAAAAGATGATTCGTTCCGCGGAACGGTTGCCGCTGATTTGATGTACGACAACGTGATGAATAAATTCCGATGGGGAAACATGAAAGACAAGCGCGTTTATCTCGATGAAAATAATCTGCGCATGACCACCAACCTGCGCATTAACACCATCCGCCTTGCCGATGCGCTGCTCGATTTGGGCAAAAAGGATTCCGCGCTGAAACTGCTCGACAAAACAATGGAAGAAATGCCCGACTACAATGTGCCGTACAATATTTTCATGACGCGTGTGGCAGAACAATATTTCCGGATTGCCGGAAACCTCTCCGACAGTTTGAGCATGGCATCAGCAGATGTTGAACTGAATGTGCGCAAATCATCTGTTGAAAAAGGAATTGCCATCGTGAAACGTTTGTCTGAAATTTATTCCGACAACATGGATTATTATCTGTCGCTGAAAAAAGACAGGGAATATTATAAGCTGGTCGAGCCGGATGTAAATCAGGCGCTCTACACACTTCAGTCGCTGCCGGGCATGGTGAGAAACATCGGGCAGAAAGAACTCAGCGATTCATTGCAGGCGAAGTTCCAGGATTATTATCAGCGGAGCGGACTTTAGATTAACAAATATTAATAGCACGCGGATGACGCGGAAAAAGAGATTGGAGCGGATTTTTTTTATCTGTGTTAATCCGCATTTTCCGCGTCATCCGTTCGCCAAAAGAACGAATCTGTCCTATGGCAGACGTTCCATTTTTTAGGAAATGGTTTTACAACGTTTACTGTCTTCGGTTTTCCCTGATTTAATTTTCAGAATAAATACTTCGGAGAAAGTTTTGTACCTGACTTTCGATGATGGTCCGACTGAAATTACTCCGTGGGTTCTTGAGGAGTTGAAAAAGTTTAATGCCGTGGCAACTTTTTTCTGCATCGGCAGCAACGTTGAAAAATATCCTGAACTGTATTCAGAAATAATTTCACAAAGTCATTCTGTTGGTAACCACACCATGCATCACCTGAATGGATGGAAAACCAAAACAGAAAAATATATTGAGGATGTTGACAGGTGTAATTCGCTTTTAGACCATTTTCAATTTTCAACTAATTATTTTCGTCCTCCATACGGAAGAATCACTCCATCACAATACTCTTCTCTGAAAAAAAACTACCGCATCGCTATGTGGGATGTGCTAAGCAAGGACTACGATGAAAAAGTTTCAGAAGAAAAATGCCTGGAGCGAGTAATCACAAAATCAAAACCTGGTTCCATTGTTGTTTTTCACGACAGCATTAAGGCAGAAAAAAATCTGCGGTATGTTTTGCCGAGGGTGCTGGAATATTTTTCGGAGATACATTTTTCGTTCGAAACATTAGAGCAACAATAATTATCAGCGGCTATCCTCTTTTTAGGGTCATCCGCGTTCTCTTATTTTTTAAAACTCCGCATTCTTCGGAGTGCGCGGGAAGGGAATCACATCGCGGATGTTGCTCATGCCGGTGACAAAAAGCACGAGCCGCTCGAAGCCAAGTCCGAAGCCGCTGTGAGGGCACGTGCCAAATTTCCTTGTGTCGAGATACCACCACAACTCCTTTTCAGGAAGTTTCATCTCGTGAATTCTTCGTTGTAGCTTTTCCAGTTCTTCTTCACGCTGCGAGCCGCCAATGATTTCGCCAATCCACGGAAAAAGAATATCCATGCCACGAACTGTTTTTCCGTCATCGTTCTGCTTCATGTAAAACGCTTTGATGCCTTTCGGATAATCGGTGATGATGACAGGTGTTCCGTAATGTTCCACTAAAAATGTTTCATGTTCCTTCTGCAAATCAACTCCCCAACTGACAGGGAACTCAAATTTCTTTCCGGATGAATTCAGAGTTTCAACAGCAGATGTGTAAGTGATGCGCGTAAACTTTTTCTCTGTGACTGAACGAAGCCGCGCGAGAAGTTCTTTGTCGTAACGCTCGTTAAGAAATTGCAAATCGTCAGCGCAATGTTCAAGAACATAGCGGATGAGATACTTCAGCATCTCTTCAGCCAAATCCATGTTGTCGCTGATTTCGTAGAAAGCCATCTCCGGTTCAATCATCCAGAACTCAGCAAGGTGGCGCGGAGTATTTGAATTCTCTGCTCGGAATGTGGGACCGAAAGTATAAATCAATCCAAGTGCAAGCGCACCAAGCTCTCCTTCAAGCTGACCGGAAACGGTGAGGTTGGTTTCCTTGCCAAAAAAATCTTCACTGTAATTTATGGAGCCATCCGGATTTAGCGGAGGATTTTTCGCATCGAGAACAGAAACGCGGAACATCTCCCCTGCTCCTTCGGCATCCGAGCCGGTGATGATGGGTGTGTGCAGGTAATAGAAATTCCGGTCGTTGAAAAATTTGTGAATGGCAAAAGCAAGATGATGACGGATGCGGAACACTGCTCCGAATGTATTCGTGCGCGGACGCAGGTGGGCAATCTCGCGCAGGAATTCCATCGTGTGCTCTTTTTTCTGCAGCGGAAATGTTTCTGCATCGGCTTCGCCAAGAACTTCGATTTGCTTCGCCTGGATTTCCACGGTCTGTCCCTGTCCTTGTGACTTCACTAAATCTCCTGTCACAGCAAGGCAGCAGCCCGTTGTAATTTTTTTCAAAACATCTTCACTGAACTTGCTCACCTCGGCAACAACCTGAATTGAATTCATTGTTGAGCCGTCATTGAGTGCGATGAACGCAATGTTCTTGTTTCCGCGCCTTGTGCGCACCCAGCCCTTGGCGGTGACTTCCGTGCCGAAGGCAGTTGATGCGAGGAGGTTTTTTATTAATGTGTGAGTCAACATAAATAGTAATCAGTAATTAAGGAAAATAAATAATCAATTTTCAATGCTCAATATTCAATGCTCATTCATCGCGCCATTCTTTTCCTGTCAACTGCAGAAACACATCTTCGAGCGATGCTTTCTTCAATTCCTTTTTCCGTTCGAAGCCGCTGGCGACAAGATGGTCAATTAATTTATCGGGTGTGTCAATGGAAATTATTTTTCCGTTGTCAATGATGGCGACACGGTCGCAGAGGTTTTCTGCTTCGTCCATGTAGTGGGTGGTTAGCACAACCGTAGTTCCTTTGCCACGAATTTCACGAATTAAATCCCAGAGGTTTCTGCGCGCCTGCGGGTCGAGACCGGTGG
>DATDOJ010000130.1:0-3497 GCA_035293345.1 Bacteroidia bacterium | reverse complement strand
CATGCTGGTGCGTGAAGGGACATTGTAAATGATGACAGGAACAGGAGAAGCGTTGGCAATGGCTTTATAGTGCGCCACAATTCCGCGCTGCGATGGCTTGTTGTAGTATGGAGAAACAGAAAGGATGGCGCTCACTTCCTTCAGCGGATAGTTTTCCATGCAGTTGACGATGTCGCTGGTGTTGTTTCCGCCTAGTCCAAGCACCACGGGCAGGCGCTTTTCATTCACTTCAATGACAAAATCTATTACCGCGCGCTTTTCATCTTTGGTGAGTGTCACCGATTCTCCGGTCGTGCCGAGCGGAACGAGATAGTCCGCCTTGCCGCTGATACAATGCTCAATAAGTTTTCTGAAACTTTTAAAATCGATGCTTCCGTCTTTATGGAATGGTGTGACGAGCGCTACGCCTGTACCGGTGAGTTTAGCTTTCATTCTTGCTTGTGATTATCCTGAGGTAACGGTCTGCTTCTTTGATAAATTGAGGAAGCGATGTGCTGTTCCCCGCTTCAATGAGAAAATCAAAATAGTGCAGATTTTTTTTGCTGTAACGCCCGATGCGGAAACGCGCCTTGCTCATGGCGCTGATGTAGCTGAGGGGGAAACAATTTCCGTCATTCAGATTTATGAGTATGTCGAACGGTTCATTGATAAAATTCTTGACTTCAAGCGAATTGGGAATCATGTTCCAGCGCAAATCCTTGCGTGTGAAAAAATCGAGCCCTAACTGTGCGAACTGGTTGCGCGACAAATCTTTTCCGTCCACATAACCAAGGGCGATTACTTCCTTGTGTTCAGCGCGGATGAGCTTCACATAATTTTTCACCGATTCATAATCACTTTCTAATGTTGCATCGTACAGCATTCCTATTTTTCTCGCGGCATCGAAACTCACTACCTGTCTCCGCTTTTGCGGCAGCCGCATTCGCCTCATGAATATCATGTTGCCGATAGCCATTCTGATTTTGGTGATTGTGTTCATCCGTCCGTGAGAAAATATTTCTTGACGAAAATAAAATTTTTAATCCTCTGAATCAAACAAAGAATTTATTTATGAATTTATTTGTTTCAAAGCATTCTTTGCCTGTATGTTGTCCGGGTATTTTTTAAGAATCATTTCAAGAAGCTTTTTCGCTTCTGGAATTTTCTTTTTAAAAATGTAAAGTCCCGCTCTGTTTAGCAGCGCCTGTTCATTGTCCGGATCGAGGCGTAAAGCGTCTTTGTAAAATTGTTCCGCCTTACCGGGATTCTTCTCAACAGTTAAATAATAATAGCCGAGATTTGTGAGTGCAGGAACAAATTCCGGGTTCTCTCTATAAATGAAAGAAAAGTTTTCTCCACCTTCCTTTTCTTTTCCAATGCTCATTTGCAACGCTCCCAGTTTGTTTCTGAATTCAAGATTGAATGGTTCGAGTTTTACAGCAAGCAAATAATATTTCAGCGCCTTTGAGTTTGCCGATAAATTATTGAACGACTCTCCAATCCTATAAGCCGTCCACGCAGCATCGTTATTAAATTTTACTTTCTTAAAAAACGAATCATCGTTTCCACTTTGACGGACATATTTAACAACTTTCCTGTAATCGTTTTTCAGAAATGCCCACCGCACAAGAGCAGAAAAATTTTTTCTTACATCATCGGCAGAATTATCGGGCAAATACTTTTTTGCCGAGTCGAGTGCAAGCGGATTGGGGGTGAATTTTTCGTAGTACGAAAGATAACCGTCTGCAACAGCTTCCTGTGGCGGTGAAGAATTATTGATGCAGAAAATTCCTACAAACTCACGGATGTCACTCACCGTTTCCTCTTTCAAGGGTTCGCCTTTGCGAATCCGTCCTTTGGCGGACTTGCGGATGAAGTGATCGGTGGCAGTTACGTGAGGAATATCGGTGGTGTGATTGCGCGGCATGTGACAGAA
Source organism: Bacteroidia bacterium (assembly GCA_035293345.1). Lineage (GTDB taxonomy): Bacteria > Bacteroidota > Bacteroidia > AKYH767-A > 2013-40CM-41-45 > 2013-40CM-41-45. The sequence goes on along the minus strand of DATDOJ010000130.1, from coordinate 1,582 downwards.
AACGCAGTTGTCTTGCTGCTGGCTTCGGGCTTCGGGCTTTTCTGTGCATTCCCTCAGCCCTACCCCCTCTCCTTGAGGAGAGGGGGACGCTACTGAGCTATGACAACTCCTGCATGCATCATTAAAAATATTTTTGTCGGTTACTTTTACACTTACGTGCGGATTGTGGCATGTAATACAAGTGAGAGATTGCTTTGCTGAAAACAGCGAAGAAGAATTTTGCTGTTCCGCTTTTTCATTTGTTACCAGAAAGCATTGGCTCATCTTCAAACGCTCCGCGTGAGATGCCATAATGTGTTTATGGTTTTCTCCAGAATGGCGCGGCATGAAAACATTCATCACTTCCGATAATTTCATTCCCGGACGAAACTCAAAAAAAGACTTTCCAGGATTGAGGACTGCATTTCCCTGAATGTGGCAGCGCTGACAAATGTCGAGCTGTAACTCATCCGGAAGTTTGGCAGGATTCACAATGCTGTAATCAATCTCTTTGGAAACATCAACCAGCTTACCTGAAGTTTTATCTTTTACATGCTGCTCTCCCGGTCCATGACAACGTTCGCAATCAATTCCGTTCGGAATGAACTCGTATTTATTTTCCGAACCATCCACCATTCCCGGATAAGCGTTGTGACAGGAAACACATTCGAGTTCAATCTTGCGGCTGAAGCGCGAGTTGTTTCCATTTTCAAAACCGGGCGGCAAATCCCAGCGCGTTTCCTGCGTGTAAAAAGTTGCAGGCGCCTGATATAAATATCCGTTCACGTTCATGATGTGCGAATTGGTGTGCTGACCGGAACCAACAATGTAATTCACCTGTTCCGTTCTCGAATGAATTGTGTCCTTACCGCTCAACCGATACTCGAGAACAAAAAGAGAATCCTTCCGGAAATAGGGGTAGTAATAAAAATCCTTGTGCTTGTCATAAATTATTTCCATCTCTCCGAAACGAGCAGAGCTTTTTTTTTGTGAAGCCCTGTCGAAAGACATTCCCATTCCCGTGTGCATGAATGTTTCGAATTTATCTTGGTGACATTTCCGGCATGCATCCATGCCGACATATTTCACCGTGTCATTCAGCGATGCGTATGGTGAAGAAGGAATAATTTTATTATTGCTTCTACACTGAACAAGAACAGAAACAGCGATGAAAAAAATTATTGCAAAAAAAAAGGAACGCGGATGACACAGAAAGAACAGATTAAAACGGATAATTTTCTCAGCGCTAATCCGCAACATTCGCGTCATCTGCGTTCTATTATTAAAATTTACCTTCGGATAAACTGAAGAAAGTACTCATCCACAAACTGTCCTTGGTTGTAAATCCAGTCCTTGCGCGTTCCGGTGGTTTCAAAATTTAATTTACGGAACAGAGCCAAACTGTCCTGGTTGTTGCCAATGACAGAACAATACACCTGGTGCAAATCAAGCGTAGTGAAACAATACTCAATTACAATTTCAACCGCCTCGGCTGCGAATCCTTTTCTCCTCTTGCTTTCATCGCCAATCAAAATGCCGATTCCGGCTTTTTTATTTTTCGGATCAAAGTCAAAGAGGTCAACGCACCCGATGGTTTTTGTTT
>DATDOJ010000129.1:0-7009 GCA_035293345.1 Bacteroidia bacterium | reverse complement strand
GTTCATTTCCGGCAACCCGCTTGCCTCGGGGATTGATGTAAAAAAAATTGAAGCGGATTATATCCTGCTTTCACACGGGCACGAAGACCACGTTGCCGATGCCGAAGCGATTGCGAAACGGACGGGCGCGACAGTGGTCGGTGCTTTTGAAGTGGTGATGTGGCTCAACAAAAAAGGAGTGGAGAAATATCACCCGATGAATACCGGAGGACACTGGCTCTTCGATTTCGGAAAACTGAAATGCGTGAATGCGGTTCACTCCAGCTCACTGCCTGACGGAAGCAATGGCGGCAACCCGATGGGTTTCCTCATTGAATCGTCAGACAGCAATTTCTATTATGCCGGTGACACCGCGCTTACCTACGACATGAAACTGATTGGCGAATACAAAAACATTGACCTTGCCTTTCTGCCCATCGGAAATAATTTCACGATGGGCATTGACAACGCTGTCATCGCTGCCGACTTCATCAAATGCGACCGCATCATCGGCATGCACTACGACACGTTCGGCTACATTAAAATAAATCACGAAGAAGCGAAAAAGAAATTCAATCGTGCCGGAAAAGAATTGATACTAATGAATATAGGAGAAACGTTAAACCTGAATTAGGAAAAATAAAAAGGCAATTGGCAAAACATAAAACTTTAAACTACAAACTACAGATGCAAAAGACAATCGCAATAGCCAACCAAAAAGGCGGAGTTGGAAAAACAACCACCGCTATGAACCTTGCCGCGTCCCTCGCTGCACTCGAATACAGAACGCTTCTCGTGGATGCCGACCCGCAGGCGAACTCCACTTCCGGGGTGGGCTTCGACCCGCGCAACATCAAGACGAGCATCTACGAATGCATCATCAATGACGACAACCCGAAAAATATTATTCTCTCGACACAGACACCGAATTTATTTCTCCTTCCCTCGCACATTGATTTGGTGGGAGCGGAAATTGAAATCATCAACCTGCCCAACCGCGAACAGTTGATGAGGAACGTGCTGAGCAAAGTGAAAAAGGATTACGATTTTGTAATCATTGACTGCTCGCCTTCCCTGGGACTTGTCACCATCAACGCGCTATGCGCCTCCGATTCTGTAATCATTCCCGTGCAGTGCGAATATTTTGCGCTCGAAGGTCTTGGTAAGCTCCTCAACACAATCAAGATTGTTCAGACGCGTTTGCATCCTGACCTCGGCATCGAGGGAATTCTTTTGACCATGTATGATTCACGCCTGCGCCTTTCCAACCAGGTGGTGGAAGAAGTGAAGACGCATTTTCAGCAAATGGTTTTCGACACCATCATTCACCGCAACACCAAGCTGGGCGAAGCGCCAAGCTTCGGGCACACCATCATCAGCCACGATGTTTCTTCTAAGGGTGCAACCAACTATCTGAATCTTGCGCGGGAAATTCTGCAGAAAAATAATCTCACCAAGATGAAAGAGGCGGACAAAAAAATTCCGGTCACTCATGAATAACAAACGAAGCGCCCTCGGCAAAGGACTGAGCGCACTGTTGGAAGACATCAACACCGACATCACCTCGCGTACGGAAATTTCGCACGAGGCAACCGCGCTTGCAGGGAGCATTTCCCAGATTCCGGTTGAAAAAATTGAAGCGAACCCGTTCCAGCCGCGCAGCACGTTCGAAGAGCAGGCGCTGAACGAACTTGCCGCTTCCATCCGCGAACAGGGAATCATTCAGCCCATCACGGTGAGAAAGCTCGGCTTCGACAAGTACCAGATTATTTCAGGTGAAAGAAGATTCCGCGCTTCGCAGATTGTAGGGCTGAAATCAATTCCTGCTTACATACGAATAGCCAACGACCAGGCGATGCTTGAAATGTCGCTCGTGGAAAATATCCAGAGAGAAAACCTCAACGCCATCGAAGTCGGTGTCAGCTACAAACGTTTGGTGGATGAATGCGCAATGACACAGGAAGACATCAGCAAACGCGTGGGTAAAGACCGCAGCACGGTTACCAATTACATCCGCCTGCTGAAACTGCCGCCCGAAATACAGGTCGCCATCCGTGATAACAGAATCACGATGGGGCATGCGCGTTCCATCATCAACGTTGACGACCCCGTGAAGCAGCTTGTCATCTTCCGCGAAATCATGGGCAGGCAATTGTCGGTGAGAGAAACAGAAGGACTTGCGCGCCAGCATGCCGGTAAGAAATCGAAAAAGAGTTCCGGCAGTTCAGCGGAGTTGCCGTTTGAGTTCCGCAAAATCCAAAACGTACTCACCAGCCAGTTAGAATCAAAAGTGGAAGTGAAACTCACCGGAAAAGAAAAAGGAAAAATTATTATTCCGTTTGAGTCGTCAGATGATTTGAACCGGGTGCTGGAGAAATTGAATTATTGAATTAAACATAAACATCATGACAAGAATAATCATTGATATAAAAAGCAAGAACGATGCGGCTATGATTTATAATGCCATAAAGAAATTTAATGCCAGCGTTAAGATGATGAATGAGAAACAGTGGGAAGATTTTGTACTGGGAAAAATGGCTGCGGAGTCAGAAGCAGAAGGCACTACAGTTTCACGCGCTGAAATTTCAAAATGGTTCAGGCAGTATGGAATTGATTTTTAGAAAAAAGTTTCTTCGTGAAGTAAGAGTCATCGAAAACAAGGAACTTGCAATCCAACTGAAAAAAATATTTACTCAAATTGAACAAGCAGATTCATCGGAGCAGATTGGCGGTTTAGTAAAGCTGGAAGAATATACTCGCTACTACCGCATAAGAATAAAGATTTCTCAGGTTCGCGATTACCGTCTTGTTCTTTCCATCCGGAAAAACAAAGTATGGGTTGAACGCATCGCATTAGCAAGCAAAATATTTTATAAGCGACAGTAATGTTGAAACAATTGTATCTTACTTCTTGCTTCTTGTTTCTGCTCTCGACCTCAGGAAAAGTTTTTTCACAACAGCCAGTTGCTGATTCGGTAACCAAAGTTCATTCCCCTTCCAGAGCAGTTTTGTATTCCGCCATTCTTCCCGGGGCAGGACAGGCGTACAACAAAAAGTATTGGAAGATTCCGATTATCTATGCGGGCATTGGTGTGTTAGTGTATGCTATTGATTTCAATCAGAATAATTATTCCACGTTCAAAGATGCTTATATCATTCGAACGGATGGTGATTCAACAACCACCGATGAATATCCGCGATACACGGATGACAACCTCAAAACATTGTTTGAATATTACCGCAGGAACCGCGACCTCTCTTACATCCTGATAAGCACACTTTATGTGTTGAACATTCTCGATGCGTATGTTGATGCTGAACTTTTTTATTTTGATGTAAGCGACAAGCTCAGTTTGCGTACAACTCCATTCATGATGCATTCACTCCAGGGAGATAAGATTGGCGGATTATCATTCAAACTGATATTCTGACACAAATGAAAATAGCGCTTATCGGTTACGGAAAAATGGGACGGGAACTTGAGCAAATCGCGCTTGAGAGGAAGCACGATGTTGTGTTAAAAGTGGATGAACAATCTTTCACCGCTGAGGATATATTGAAACTTAAAACAGCCGATGCTGCGCTGGAATTTTCTGTTCCCGCTTCTGCCTATTCAAACATCGTCAGATGTTTTAATTTCGGTGTGCCTGTCGTTTCGGGAACTACCGGTTGGACGGAACGCATGGAAGAGATTAAATCGGAATGCAAAAAAAAGAGCGGTGCTTTTTTTTATGCTCCTAACTTCAGTATTGGTGTAAATATTTTTTTTGAACTGAACCGGAAACTTGCATCGCTGATGGGCAATCAAAATGACTACGAGCCAAGCGTGCGTGAAATCCATCATGTTCATAAAAAAGACAAGCCAAGCGGGACAGCCATACAACTTGCAAATGACATTCTCCGTTCAAACGCCAATAAGAAAAAGTGGAAACTGACAGAACAAAATTCTGAAACATCAAAAGAGGAACTTATGATAATTGCGGAGAGGGAAGATGAAGTGCCCGGTTTCCATGAAGTGAAATATGTTTCTGACGTTGATGATATTTTAATTACGCATAACGCACACAGCCGGAAAGGATTCGCCATAGGTGCCATGCTCGCTGCCGAATGGCTGCAGGGGAAAAAAGGGGTCTTCGGGATGAGCGATTTACTGAAGCTGTAAAAATAATTTTAGAAAAACTGTATGAAAAAATTCAGAATAAACTGGGAGCTGCTCAAAGATATTTTCTTTGCCATCCTCACGCTTGGCGTTTGGTTTTTGCTTAAGACACGACTGGGGCAACGCAAATCGAAAACACGCGAGTGGATTGACGCCATCATCTTCGCTGTCATTGCAGCAACATTAATCCGCACATTTTTTATCGAGGCATATACGATTCCCACACCATCCATGGAGAAATCGCTGCTTGTGGGTGATTTTCTTTTTGTGAGTAAACTCAGCTACGGACCCCGAGTGCCAAACACTCCGCTTTCATTTCCGTTCGCTCATCACACGATGCCGATTATCGGAGGCAAGTCATATCTCGAATGGATAAAGATTGATTACCACCGCTTGTGGGGCTTTGGCAAAATCAAGAACAACGATGTAGTTGTTTTCAACTACCCCGCGGAAACCGAAGGCAGACCGGTTGACAAAAAAGAAAACTACATCAAGCGCTGCATCGGTATTGCCGGTGATACCATCGCTGTTGTTGACAGGCAGGTTTTCATAAACGGGAAAACCGTTGAGGCACCGGAGAAAGCGCAGTTTGGTTATTACATTAAAACGGACGGAAGCGGTTTTAATAAGACCGCACTCGAAAAGAATGATATCACCGAAGGCGGTCCTGCTTCTTCCAGCGGTGCTGACTATGAATATAAGCTAACGAAGGAAGGCGTGGAGAAAATGAGTGCGATGTATAATGTAAAACTTGTTCAACCTCTCACTGACGCAAAGGGAAATTATGAGCATTACATTTTTCCTGCCGACCAGCGGTTCCCATGGAATGTGGATAACTTCGGACCACTTTACATTCCTAAAAAAGGAACGACCATTGCGATTACAGTTGATAATTTTGCTCTTTACAGAAAGGTAATCAGCGAATACGAGCACAATAAACTCGAAGTGAAAGACACTGTTATTTACATCAACGGAAAAGCAGCTGATACCTACACATTCCAAATGGATTATTATTTTATGATGGGCGACAACAGGCACGACTCCATGGACTCGCGTTTCTGGGGTTTTGTTCCCGAAGATCACATTGTGGGTAAAGCGGTTTTCATCTGGATGTCGTGGAACACGAACGGAAGTTTCTTAGGTAAGATTCGCTGGAGCCGGTTGTTCAATCTTATCAGGTAAAATTTTAATGACGGAAACGGTCATTACTTCTGCCTGCTATTTTCCTCCGGCAATTTTTTTCAACCATTTTTATCAGGCAGAAGAAATCCTGCCCGATGCACACGAATATTTTGTGAAGCAAACCCTGCGCAACCGCGCGTATGTCTGCGGGGCGAACGGAAAATTTTCTCTCATTGTTCCCGTAAAGCACACAGGCGGCAAACTCACGGCAATGAAAGACATTCAAATCAGCTACGATTCTCAGTGGCAGAAAATTCACTGGCGCTCTATAACTTCCGCGTACCGCAATTCTCCCTTCTTTGAATACTACGAGGACGAACTTGCTCCTCTGTTCTCAGTGAAAGAAAAATTTCTTTTTGACCTTAACGAAAAAATATTGCACACGCTTTTAAAATTAACCGGCTGTAAAGGAATGGTGGCAGGGACAGAAAAATTTGTTCACGAATATTCGGGAGGTGAAACGGACATTCGCAAACTTTCTGACCCGAAGATATTTTTTGAATCGCTCACCGATACAACTCCTAGACCCTATCCGCAGGTATTCCCATCAACAGACGGATTTATATCGGGGCTTTCTGTTCTCGATTTGCTTTTCAACATGGGAAGAGATTCTATGACAGCGCTGTGAGCGAAACCGGGCGTAAGGAAAAAGTCAAAAGCTATTCCGGAAATAAATCCTGAATTGACTGTCCTCTGTTTGCGAGACAAATTACGTCTCCTTCTCCCGCTTCGGAAAATGTTTCTGACAAACTACTGTGTAATAAACCCCAATGAAAACGCAACATTTCACTCGCAGCGAAGTTTAAATTGCAGTAAAACAAATTACGATGAAAAGAATTTTCCTTATCTCCCTTTCCATGATGCTGGTTTTAATCGGAACCATGGCGGCTCCCACGAGCTTTGGTTTTGCGGTTACCTTCTTCACATTGGCGACAGGATACTTCGTTTACGCGCTGCTGCAAAAAAGAGTAAGCTGATTACCTGATTCTGTCAGCATTCCTTTTCTGTTTCCGTTCAACCGGGGACTATTTCATCTGCCTTTCCAAAACTATTTTCAACTCCTCTCATTTATTGCCACAATAAAATAATTGCATTAGGTTTGCCTGCATGATGCGCTATGCGGACAATTTATTTCTGTTGGTCAGGCGGATTTATCTTCTGCTTATTTTTTACTCTCTCTGCCGCTTCCTGTTCCTGATTTTTAACCTTGATTTCTTTTCCTCACTTTCTGCAAAAGATATTTTACTTTCATTCATTCACGGGCTTCGTTTTGACATCAGCGCTATAATAATTCTGAATATCCCCGTTATTGCTCTGCACTTCCTTCCTGTACATTCATTTTACAACCGATATTATCAAAGAACCGTTGCCTGGCTTTTCGGTTTAATAAATATTCCCGCCCTGCTGTTCAATTGTGTTGACTTTGCTTATTTCCGTTTCTCCTTCCGGAGGACAACTGCAGATATTTTCAGCGTCATCGGGATGGGTGACGACTTTATGAAACTTCTCCCTTCCATGATAGGCGATTTCTGGTATGTGCTGCTTATCTTTATTACACTTTCTTTTTTGCTGATGAAACAATACACACGGATTTCAACAAAGCACTTTTTGATTTACCGCTTCACTCCGGGATCTTCCTTTAAGCGAATGACGGCACATTTTATTTTTCTTGTTCTAATCATCATCGGT